>DOUW01000075.1 GCA_003520365.1 Massilia sp. | reverse complement strand
GTCCCAGCGGCGCGCCAGGTCGCGGGCGCCGCGCGTCCTGACCCGGTCCTGCAGCAGCACGTAGTCGCAGTCGCCGCCCTGCACGCCGGCGAAAGGCAGGCGGCCGAAATAGGCGAACGAGGCGCGCTGCGCCGCGCTCACGTTGGTGTCGATGCAGTTCGCATTCGGCGGCAGCTTGGCGGCGATCGCCTGTGCCACGCCGGCGTAGCTCTTGCTGTAGTTCAGGTCCGGCAGGAACAGGGTCATCAGCAGCACCCACAGCAGGATCAGCCCGCTCGAGGACAGCACCACCGCGCGCCACAGCACGGCCGGGGGGGGCGGCACNNTGGCGCGACACGCGCCAGCGCACCCGCCAGAACCAGCCGATCGACACCGCGGCGGCGACGACGAAGGCGACGATCCCGAATTCCGGCTTGAAGCCAGGCACCAGCTTGAGCGCATTGTGCGCCAGCTTGGCCGGCCAGCCGGTCAGCTTGGCGATCCAGAACAGCCAGATCAGGGCGGCCAGGGTGGTCAGCGCCATCACCGAGAACCAGTCGATGGCATTGATCGCGCCACGCTTCATGGTCGGCAGGCCGAAAGCGGCCATCAGGGCCAGCAGCGGCAGGAGTTTCAGCAGGTCGCCGTTTTCCGGCGACGGATCGCAGAGAGTGACCAGGGTCAGGGCGCCGAGGAAGGTCAGCGGCAGCACGATGTGCAGCATGTTGCGCTCGCGCCGCCAGGCCCAGATGGCCCAGCCGGCAAACGGCCAGGCCGGCCAGAAGAACCAGACGCCGACGCGGAAGAAGGCGTTGATCGAGTTCCAGTTCGGCAGGCTCAGCTGCTCCGCGTTCCAGGCCAGCCAGGCCGGCACCGGCGACTCGCCATGCGGCTGGACGATGGCGGCGGGCAGGATCCAGACCAGGGTCAGCAGCGCGGCGACGCCGAGGGCCAGCGCCAGGTGGCGCAGGGAATTGGCGGCCGGCATGCGGAAGAAGCGCGTGCCGAGGAACAGCGCGGCGACCAGGGCCAGCGGCGACAGCGGGCCGCGCGTCAGGGTCAGGGCGCCCAGCGACAGGCCGACCAGGGCGGCGTTGCGCAGGCTGGCGCTCTCGATGTAGCGCACCGCGCGGTAGAGGAAATAGGCGAGCAGGGAGCCCTGCAGGGTGACGGCCAGGGTCTCGTGGCTGTACAGCAGCAGGCCGAGCGAGCCGAGGTAGACCAGCACGGCGGTGTCGGCCAGGGTGCGGCCGTAGTCGTCCGGTTCCGGCTGGCCGCCGAAGGCCAGGCGCAGCGGCTGGGCTTCCGGCCGGCGTCCCAGGTGGAAGGCGGTGTACCAGAGCGACATGGTGCCGAGCACGAAGATGCCGATGTTCGAGACGCGCGCGGCCAGCACGTCGCCCAGCAGCCAGCCGAACAGCTTGATGCAGAGGGCGCCCAGCCAGAACGCGAGCGGGCCCTCGTCGGTGACGGCCAGGCCGGCGATGTTCGGATACAGCCAGTCGTGCAGGCCGCCGCGCGCCATCGTCCACATGATGCCGAAGCTGCCGGCGTCGTCCTTCCACGGGTCGCGGCCGATCAGTCCCGGCAGGATATACAGCATGCCGAGCGCGTACAGCGCCCAGCGCGGCAGGGCCAGCGTGGCGGCGGCGGGGAGGCGGACTGGTTTCATCGATAAGTCTGATGCGAGGAATTAATGTCGCGCTAGTATAGCGGCGAATGGAAAGGCGAAAAAAAAGAAGCCGGGAGCCGGCTTCTCTTGTGCCTTGTACAGGCTGGGGAAGCCGCGTGGGCTTCCTTGGATTTCTTGCTTAGCCGTTGGCGACGCTGGTCTTCGAACCGACAGCACCGAACTTCTGGCGGAACTTCTCGACGCGGCCAGCGGTGTCGACGATCTTGTGCTTGCCGGTGTAGAACGGGTGCGATTCAGCCGAGACTTCGATCTTGATCAGCGGGTATTCCTTACCTTCGTAGGTAGCGGTTTCGCGGGTCGAGATGGTCGAACGGGTGATGAACTTGAAATCGCACGACACGTCGTGGAACAGGACTTCGCGGTAATTCGGATGGGTATCGGTCTTCATGATTCTGCTTTCGATGAGTTGGTAGCCAAACAGCACTTCGTCGGTCTTCCTGCTTCTTGACCCGATTGCCGATCACTTGCCAGAGGTTGATGTACTGAACCCACGATTATAAAACGGCTGTTCAGGCAAGGCAAGCGCGGGGCCGGACTGCCGATGATCCGGTACGGGATTTGTGGCCGATGCGCTGACCGTAGGGTGGGCACAGAGTGCCCACCCTACGGTTGCGTCCGACGTCATCGGTCAGTTCCGCAGATTGCACCCAATAAAAAGGGCGGCACAGGCCGCCCTCGTCGATGCTTTTGGCAGGTCTTAGCCGCCGCGGCGCATCATGTCGAAGAACTCCACGTTGTTCTTCGTCGCACGCATCTTGTCGAGGATGAACTCCATCGCCTCGATCTCGTCCATCGAGTACAGCAGCTTGCGCAGGATCCAGATCTTCTGCAGCTGGTCCGGCTTGATCAGCAGTTCCTCGCGGCGGGTGCCCGACTTGTTCAGGTTGATCGCCGGGTAGACGCGCTTCTCGGCCAGGCGGCGCTCGAGGTGGACTTCCATGTTGCCGGTGCCCTTGAATTCCTCGTAGATCACCTCGTCCATCTTCGAGCCGGTTTCCACCAGCGCGGTGGCGAGGATGGTCAGCGAGNNGGTGCCCTTGAATTCCTCGTAGATGACGTCGTCCATGCGCGAGCCGGTTTCGATCAGGGCGGTCGCGACGATGGTCAGCGAGCCGCCTTCCTCGACGTTACGGGCAGCGCCGAAGAAACGCTTCGGACGCTGCAGCGCGTTGGCGTCGACACCGCCGGTCAGGACCTTGCCCGAGGCCGGGATCACGGTGTTGTAGGCGCGCGCCAGGCGGGTGATCGAGTCGAGCAGGATCACGACGTCCTTCTTCATCTCGACCAGGCGCTTGGCCTTTTCCAGCACCATTTCGGCAACTTGCACGTGGCGGGTGGCCGGTTCGTCGAAGGTCGATGCGACGACTTCGCCGCGCACCGAGCGCTGCATTTCCGTCACTTCTTCCGGACGCTCGTCGATCAGGAGGACGATCAGGGTGACGTCCGGGTGGTTGGCGGTGATCGCGTGCGCGATGTGCTGCAGCATGACCGATTTACCGGACTTCGGCGAGGCGACCAGCAGGCCGCGCTGGCCCTTGCCGATCGGCGAGATCAGGTCGACGATGCGGCCGGTGATGTTCTCGGCGCCGTTCATGTCGCGCTCCAGGCGCAGCGGTTCCTGCGGGTGCAGCGGGGTCAGGTTCTCGAACAGGATGCGGTGCTTCGACGCCTCCGGCGACTCGCCGTTGACCTTGTCCACCTTGACCAGCGCGAAATAACGCTCGCCATCCTTCGGGGTGCGTACTTCGCCTTCGATCGAGTCACCCGTATGCAGGTTGAAGCGGCGGATCTGCGACGGCGAAATGTAGATGTCGTCGGTCGAGGCCATGTAGCTCGCATCGGGCGAACGCAGGAAGCCGAAGCCGTCCGGCAGCACCTCGAGCGCGCCGTCGCCGAAGATCTGTTCGCCCTGCTTCGCGCGCTTCTTCAGGATGGCGAACATCAGTTCTTGTTTGCGCAGGCGCGCTGCGTTGTCGATATCGAGGCTGATCGCCATCTCCAGAAGGGCGGAGACGTGCATTGCCTTCAGTTCAGATAAGTGCATGTTGTGTGGGTGTCCCGTGACGGGAAATCAAGGTAGGGGAGGGAACTGCGTGGGTTAGTCAATTGGGAGGCGACCGGAAGCGATCGGATTCCCGTCCAGACAATGGCGGCAGTGCGGGCGCGCTGCCGCCGCTCAACGAACGTTCTGTGAACGCCCGATTAAATGTTGCTGTCGATGAAAGCGGTCAGTTGACCCTTGGCCATTGCGCCGACTTTCTGCGCGGCCGGGACGCCGTCCTTGAACAGGATCAGGGTCGGGATGCCACGGATACCGAACTTGGCCGGCACGGCCTGGTTGGCGTCGACGTCCATCTTCGCGATCGTGATCTTGCCATCGTATTCCTTGGCGACTTCTTCCAGGATCGGGGCGATCATCTTGCACGGACCGCACCACTCGGCCCAGAAATCGACCAGGACCGGACGTTCGGACTTGATCACGTCGGTTTCGAAAGAAGCATCGCTGATGTGTTTAATGTTTTCGCTCATGTTTTCCTCAAATTAGAGGTAAGGATCAATGTACGCCTGGAGCTTGATAACAGCTCATCCGGCTTCCGTTTGCTGATGGAACTGCTTGCAACACGATGGTGGTGCCAAAGTGCGCAAACTCAATATTGGAAGGGCGTCGAGAGGACGTCAGGCGGGGAATTTAGGTCGAATAATACCTTATTTTCCCAAAAAGTGGTCGGACGTTTGTTCAAATCTTAACACGTCACCGCCGAGCGCAATTGGTCGAGTCCGATCGGCTTGCGGAAGGTGCCGGCCACGCGCAAACCGAGTACCCGCGCCAGCTCGCCGGCGGCGTCGCGCACGCCTGCATCCATGCCCGACAGCAGGATCACGCGCCCGTCGAAACCGCACGCCGCGGCCGCCTGCAGGAATTCGATGCCGTCCATGTCGGGCAGGGCGAGGTCGCAGATCAGGGTGTCCGGTCCCTGTTCCTCCAGCGTGGACAGCGCGTGGCGGGTCGTTGCCTCGGCAAACACTTCGTGCACGCCCACCTGTTCCAGCATGTCGGTCAGTACCTCCAGCATGAAATGGTCGTCGTCGAGCACCAGCACGCGCGGCGGCCGGACCGACCTGGTAACGACTGGCTCATCCATACAAACGGTTCCGGAGATTTTTTGACTGGAAGGGCATTATGGGCGAGAAAAGCCATGCCGTGCGCATACGCGTCAAAAAAAATCTGCGGCCGTCTCGTCCAGTCCACGTTCAGCCCACGCTGCCCGTGAACTGGTAGAGCCGGCCCGGATGCCACATGGTCACGATCGAGGCGACCCGGCCGCCGGAACTGGTCTTGCGCTTGAGGACGAGGCAGGGTTCGCGCGCATCGATCGCGAGCAGCTCGGCCACTTCGCGCGGTGCGCCCAGCGCCTCGATGGCGTAGGTGGCGCCCTGCAACGGCGCCACCGCCATCAGGTGTTCGTTCGGGGTGATGGTGTTGAAATCCTGGGCCAGGTAGTCCGGTGCGCAGGCCGGGTTGACCCAGCGGTCCTCCAACTGGATCGGCACGTCGTTCTCGAAATGCACGATCAGCGAATGGAACAGCGGGCTTTCCTGCGCCAGTTCGAACTGCAGGGCCAGCGCCTCGCTTGCCGGCGCCCCTTCCAGCAGGTGCATCGCGCTGCGGTGGCGGTGGCCGCGCGCGCGCACCTCGTCGGCGATGTTGCGGATCTCGACCAGGGTGGCCTGGTATTTCTGCGGCGCGACGTAGGTGCCGGAACCCTGGCGGCGCGTGAGCACCTGCTCGGCCGTCAGCTCGCGCACGGCGCGGTTGACCGTCATGCGCGAGACGCCGAACTGGCGCACCAGCGCCTGCTCCGAGGGCACGAGGTCGCCTTCCTTCCAGCGGCCGGAAGCGATTTCGCCGACCAGGTAGTCCTTGATGCGCTGGAAGATGGGGGTAGTCGCTGGTGCGCTCTGTTCGTTCAAACTGCTCTCCGGTGGGGCGATAATGATGGCTCTCGACAGTGCGGATTCTAGCATCGCCGATTCGAAAGCAAGACCCGGAGTGCGCATCCGACGCATGCGTGCCACGATACGCGCCAATCCCCTCGCAGGAGCCGCCATGAAAACCGAGACCATCCTTCATGCTTACGCCAGCGACGAGGCGCGCTGGGCCGCCGTGCAGGCACGCGAGCGCGCCGCCGACGGCGTCTTCTATTATTCGGTGCGCACGACCGGGGTCTATTGCCGGCCGTCGTGCGCGGCCCGCCCGGCGCGGCGCGAGAACGTCGCCTTTCATGCCAGCCGCGAAGCGGCCGAAAGCGCGGGCTTCCGGCCCTGCCTGCGCTGCCGGCCCGACC
>DOUW01000497.1 GCA_003520365.1 Massilia sp. | reverse complement strand
CGTGCTGGCCCAGCGCCTGGTGCGCGTGATCTGCGAAAGCTGCAGCACGACCTACGCGCCGACGCCGCCCGAGCGCAGCTGGCTGCGTGCGGAACTGGGCGACTTCGCCGAGCAGGCCCAGTTCTTCCACGGGAAGGGCTGCTCGCACTGCAACGGCACCGGCTACCGCGGCCGCACCGGCGTCTACGAGCTGCTGGAGATGACGCGCGCGGTGACCGATGCCGCCAACCACCCCGACCCGGCCCATTTCCTGAAGGTGGCGCAGGCCGAGATGGCCGGCGAAACCCTGCGCCGCCACAGCGTGCAGCTGGCCGTGCAGGGCCGCACGACCATCGCCGAAGCGATGCGCATCAGTAACCAGGTCGACGACTGATGCCTTTCTTCGCCTACAAGGGCCGCAATGCGCGCGGCGAACTGATGCAGGGCGTGCTCGAGGGACTCGACGCCGGCGCCGTCGCCGACCAGCTGTTCGGCACCGGCGTCACGCCGGTCGAGATCGTGCCGACCACGCGCAAGACGGCCGGCCCCGGCCAGGCCCAGGGCTGGTGGGAGCGCCTGCGCGAAAAACCGGTCAAGTCGATGGACGTGCAGCTGTTCAGCCGCCAGATGCACACGCTGCTCAAGTCCGGCGTGCCGATCATGCGCGGCCTGGCCGGCCTGCAGGAATCAAGCACCAGCCCGTCCTTCGGGCGCGTGATCAAGGACCTGCGCGAGTCGCTCGATTCCGGCCGCGAACTGTCGGCCGCGATGCGGCGGCACCCGGAAGCCTTCTCGACCTTCTACCTGTCGATGGTGCGCGTGGGGGAAATGACCGGCCGCCTGGAAGAGATCTTCCTGCGCCTGTTCGACCACCTCGAATTCGACCGCGACATGCGCGACCGCGTCAAGGCGGCGCTGCGCTACCCGAGCTTCGTCGTGATCGCCATGGTGGTGGCGATGGTGGTGGTGAACATGTTCGTCATCCCGCAGTTCGCCAAGGTGTTCGAAAGCCTGCACACCGAGCTGCCGATCATGACGCGCATCCTGATGGCGACCTCGCGCTTCACCATCGATTACTGGCCCCTGCTGCTGGCGCTGACGGTCGGCGGCTTCCTCGGTTTTCGCTCCTGGGTGGGCTCGAGCAAGGGACGCTACGACTGGGACCGCTACAAGCTGCGCCTGCCGATCGCCGGCAAGATCCTGCACAAGTCGACCATGGCGCGCTTCGCGCGCAGCTTCGCGCTGTCGATGAGGAGCGGGGTGCCCGTGGTGCAGGCGCTGACCGTGGTCTCGCAGACCGCCGACAACGCCTACCTGGCCGCCCGCATCGAGCAGATGCGCGACGGCGTCGAGCGCGGCGAAAGCATCCTGCGCACCTCGACCGCCGCCAACGTGTTCACGCCCATCGTGCTGCAGATGATCGCGGTGGGCGAGGAGACCGGTTCGCTCGACGACCTGCTCGACGAGATCGCGCTGATGTACGAGCGCGAGGTCGACTACGAGCTGAAGACCCTGTCGGCCCAGATCGAGCCAATCCTGATCGTCTTCCTCGGCCTGATGGTGCTGGTGATGGCGCTCGGTATCTTCCTGCCGATCTGGGACCTTGGCCAGGCGGCCCTGCACCGGCAATGAGCAAGCGCTTCGGCCCTGCTGGCCTTCGCATGGCGCGCGGCTTCGCCCTGTTCGAACTGGCGGTGGCCGCCGTCGTGGTTGCCCTGCTCGCCGGAACCTTGCTCCATCGCCTGGCGCCGTATGCCGGAGAGTCGGAGGTCGTTGCGGCCAAACAACTCATCCATACGCTGCGCACTGCCCTGGCGCTGCGCTCGGCGCGGGCGGTGGCCAGCGGCGGCCAGGATGCCTTGCTGGCCATTTCGCGTGAGAATCCCATCGAATGGTTGGTCCGGCGCCCGGAAAACTATCTCGGCGAATACTATTCCCCCGACGAGACCAAACTTCATAAGGGTAACTGGTATTTCGATAAAGCCAGCCGGACCCTGGTTTACCTGATGGCCGCACCTAAAAGTTTTTCTGCCGAGACACCGAAATTTCTTAGGTTCAAGGTAGAATTGCTGCGCGTCCCCGGGCCGGTCGAACCAGATGGACGGAACAGGGTCACCGAAGGCCTGGTACTGGCAGAAATCGAAGGCCAGGCGGTTGCCACCACGAACACAGCGGGTCTGATCCGCGCCATTCAAACGGAGAAAAAGTAATGAACAAGAGCATCAAATCGGTCCAAGGCGGCTTCACCCTGATCGAACTGATCGTCGTGATCGTCATCCTCGGCATCCTGGCTGCAACCGCACTGCCGCGCTTCACCAACCTGAGCGGCGAAGCCCGCGTCGCCAGCCTGAACGCCGCCCGCGGCGCCCTGAACGCGACCGCCGCCATGACCCATGGCCGCCACCTGCTGACCCCGACCGCGACCCAGAACGTCGAAGGCGCGACCGTGACCATGAATGCGGCCTCGGGCTACCCGGACGTCGTGACCACCAACGTCAACGCAGCCGCCAACACCGGCCTGCTGCAGGCGGCCGGCCTGGCAGGCGACTATGTCATCATCGCCGAAGGCACTGCCACCGCCACCCGTCCGCTGATCCCGACCGGCTCGGTCGGCATCGTCGCCAGCGCTGTCGCCAACACCGCGCTCGCCGTCAACTGCTTCATGACCTACACCCCGGGCCGCGCCGCCAACACCGCGCCGGTCGTGGCCCTGGCCGCCACCGCCACCGCCGACAACTGCCAGTAAGCTGCCGCAGGGTGCACGTGGCCGGCCTGGACATCCCTCCGCACGTCGCACCCAGCCACGGCCGCGGTCGTGGCTACACCCGTGACCACACCCGCCGCCACCGCGGCTTCACCGCGGTGGAACTCATCCTCGTCATCGTCCTCGTCGGCATCGTCTCGGCGGTGGCGATGACGCGCTTTTTCGACCGCAGGGTCTACGATGCCGAGACCGCGACCGAGCAACTGCGCAGCATCCTGCGCTACGGCCAGAAGATCGCCATCGCCCGCCACCGCGACGTTTTCGTCCAGCTTGCACCCAACCGGGTCGCACTGTGCCTGCGCGACCAGGAACCCTGCGCTCCCGAGAACCAGGTGCGCGCGCCCGGCAACGAGAACAGCTGGTCCGACGCCACCCGCGCCGCCTGCGGCGTGCGCACCTGGATGTGCGAGGGCCGTCCGGCCAACGTCACCGCTAATGCCAATGTCGCCACGATCCGCTTCGACGCCCTCGGCCAGCCGCTGCAGCCGGCCGCCGACGGGGCAGTCAACCTGAGCGTGACCATTACCGCCGGCAGTAACACCCGCACCGTCAACGTCGCCGCGGAGACCGGCTATGTATTCTGAGGCCGCCGGGCGCGCGCGCCGCCAGCGCGGCCTGACCATGATCGAGCTGATCATGTTCATCGTGATCGTGGCGATCGCGCTGGCCGGCATCGTCGCGGTGATGCGCCTGGCCACCGCCAACAGCGCCGATCCGCTGCGCCGCAAGCAGGCGCTGATGATCGCCGAGGGGCTGCTCGAGGAAGTGCGTGCGAGCGGCTTCACCCTGTGCGACCCGAGCTCGCCCGACTTCGATACCCAGACTGACCCGACGCAGTGCGCGATCCCCGAGAACTGGGGCCAGGCGGCGCCGGAACCGGTCCATCCTCGGCCCTTCGACAACATCAACGACTACGTGGCGCAGCCGAACGTGGCAACGGCTGCGTTCAACAACGCGGCCGGCGTGCTGACCGACGTCACCGGCACGCCGATCGGCGTCGACGGCTACAGCGCCACGCTGATGGTCTCCCCGGTCCAGCTCAATGGCGTCGGCGCCGCCGGCACGGCTGCCAACACCGACGTACTGCGCATCCGCGTGCGCGTCGCCTTCGACGGCGGCGCCGTCGAGCTCGACGCCTACCGCATGCGCTACGCGCGCCCGGG
>DOUW01000220.1:762-9911 GCA_003520365.1 Massilia sp. | reverse complement strand
TGGCGGCCAGCAGGGACAGCCCGAGCAGGCTGCCGCCGATCAGGTGCATCGACGCCAGCGGCGCGAACAGGGCGGCCAGCATGTAAGCGAGGCCGCCCAGCACCAGGCTCCAGCCGGCGAAGCGGCGTGCGGCCTGTTCGCGTTCGGGCGCGCAGCGCAGGCCGGCCAGGCTGGTGAGCGACTTCGGGATCACGTTCGCGTAGAAGACGACGATGGCGCCGAGCAGCACGCCCATGAAGCGCGGCGCCAGGTCGGCGTCGATGTACGCGGGCGTGGCCCAGCGCAGCGCGCCGGCAACGGCGAGGATGAGTCCCGCGCCCAGCAGCGCACGGCCATACGGTAGAGCAGCGTTCATGGTTTCTCCTGTGTCGATCGAGCTTCGGGATGGCCGTCGTCCGGCCGCGTGACCTGCAATCCAAACGTCCGGGCAAACGCCAACAGCGCCTCCTCGAGCACCGACAGCTTGAGGCGATAGGTGACGTTGCGCCCCTGCTTCTCGGCGTCGATCAGACCGGCCGACACGAGCACCGCAAAGTGCGCCGACATGGTCGGCTTGGAGACGTCGAACATCTCCGCCAGTTCACCCGCCCCGATCGGGCCGCGGTCCTGCAGCAGTTGCAGGACCTTGCGGCGGGNNCGGGTCGGACAGGGCTTTGAAGACGGTGCTCATGGTTTGATTATTAGCCAATTATCTAAATATCGCAAGCAGTTTGACGCTTGTCGTGGTGCAGGCGGCGATTGGACGCGTGGACGATGGAAGGCGCGGGAACGCTGGCAATGCTTGGTCGCGTGGGCAGCGAAGCTGCCCACCTTGGAGCGCCTAAAAAAACCTCCATGGCGGCGTTACATCGTCTCGCCGTACGCTCGTACTGTCTTCGACGATGCGCCTTGCCCTGAAGGTTTTGTTAAGCGCTCTTAATGACAGACGGCGAATCAGTTGCGGATCAATTCGAGGATCTTGTTCCACTGGCCGGTCGTCACCGGCGAAATGGACAGGCGGCTGCCTTTTTGCAGCAAGACCATGTCGTCGAGTTCGGGAATGGCGCGCATCTCGGAGAGCGGCAGGTAGCGGCCCTGCTCCACCGCTTTGACGTCGACGGAAATCCAGCGCGGCTGTTCGTGCGTGGCTTTCGGGTCGAAGTATTTACCCTGGCTATCGAATTGCGACGCGTCAGGATACGGGCCGCTCGCGACCTGCGCAATACCGGCGACGCCGGGCACCGCGCAACTCGAGTGATAAAACAGGACACCGTCGCCGGGTTGCATCGCATCGCGCATGAAATTCCGTGCCTGGTAATTGCGCACGCCGAACCAGGCGACCGTTTGCCCGGGTGCGGCCAGGACGTCGTCGAAACTGACTTCATCCGGCTCGGATTTCATCAACCAATAGCGCATCGCTGCTTCACTCCATGAAAAAGACACGCTTTTCCAAAAAGCGCGCGGACATAAAAAAAACGGCTGCGTGCAAATGCGCGCAACCGTCTTTTGGAATAATAGCCCCGCCTGTGCCGTTTATGCCGGCATCCCAGAACCTGACGGTTCAAGGTGGTCGCAGTTAGCTCAATTTCGGGTTCGTCGGACTAGCGACGCTCACGCCCATCGAACATGATCCCGCAACCGATGCACAAAAATGGTTCAAGGAATATATGGCAATCTCGAACACCGCAGGGTGCCTCGCAGTTTACTCGCTTGAACCGGCATGTCAAACGAATTTGGACCTTCAGGGCAAATTTTCTTGCGGCGCCAGGGCCTGGTCGAGCACGCTATGCATGGCGGCGAGTTTTTGTTTCACTTCAAGCATCGTCATGTCCGACAGCGGACCTTGCGGCGACTTGACCGACAGGAATTCGGCAGCCACGCTCAGCGCCGCCATGACGGCGATGCGGTCGGTGCCCTTCACCTTGCCCGAGTCGCGCAGTGCGATCATCTTGCCGTCGAGGTAGCGCACGGCGTCGCGCAGCGTTGCCTGCTCGCCTTCCTTGCAGGCCAGGCGGTAGGGCTGGCCCATGATCGTAACGTCCAGGTAAATCATCGGGTGGCCTCGGTGTCGGTCGGTTCGGCGTCTTCTTCTTCCCCGGCCGGCGCGGGCAATTGCTCGATCACGGCTTCCAGCCGGCGCTGGGCCTCGACCAGACGCTCGAGGAGCGCCGCGTTCACTTCGTTGAGCACGACATTGGTCTGCTGAAGATGCGCATTCTCGCTGCGCAACGCCCCGACGAGCCCGGCGAGCCGCTCGATCTTGTCAGATAGGTCTTGGAATTCGGAAATCATTCGTAACTATAGGACTGATAAGGTTTGACAGTCAACAGGATAGCGTGTTGTGCGGGCCTTCGTAGGGTGGGCTCTCGAGCCCACGCGGATTGAACGCTTGCAAAGCGCCATCCCGGCCGGGAGTCGATACTGCAAGCGACTTCAATGGAGGCGCCGCTCCTCAACCGATGAGACCGCGTGGGCACAAGTGCCCACCCTACGAGGATATTTCCAAACATCCTTGACCTCACTCAAGCACCCCGGCAACAGTGCGTCAACGCAGAATGTTTCAGTGCTACCCTTGCCGCCTTGTGTCTGCGGGGTAGACCCTGCGGGACAAGCGCCGCGTCACCTCGGCGGTTTGCGCTTCGACAAACGGTCGGGTGAATTTCACAACGGGTGCGCTTGAAATGCCCCATTATCGTCCCTATAATTAGCACTCGTTAGTAGAGAGTGCTAACAACTCTTTCGAGCCGCAGCGTCATTACACGATGCGGCATACAACGCAGATAAATAGCTAGTCCAAACCACTGAATAAAGGAGTTTTGCATGAACCTTCGCCCTCTGCACGATCGCGTTATCGTGAAGCGTCTCGACCAGGAAACCAAGACTGCCTCGGGCCTGATCATCCCTGATGCAGCGGCGGAAAAGCCGGACCAGGGTGAAATCCTGGCAATCGGCAACGGCAAGGTGCAGGACAACGGCCAGGTGCGCGCGCTGGAAGTGAAAGTCGGCGACCGCGTCCTGTTCGGCAAGTACTCGGGCCAGGCCGTCAAGGTCGATGGCCAGGAGCTGCTGGTGATGCGCGAAGAAGACATCATGGCCGTTCTGGTCTCGTAATCCTCCCTGAATAAAACAGTTCACGAATAACTGGAGAAATACAAAATGGCAGCTAAAGAAGTAGTGTTCGGCGACGCAGCGCGCGCCAAGATGGTCGAAGGCGTCAACATCCTCGCCAACGCAGTCAAGGTCACCCTGGGCCCGAAAGGCCGCAACGTCGTGCTCGACCGTGCATTCGGCGCACCGACCGTCACCAAGGACGGCGTCTCGGTCGCGAAAGAGATCGAACTGAAAGACAAGCTCATGAACATGGGCGCGCAGATGGTCAAGGAAGTCGCTTCGAAGACCAGCGACAACGCCGGCGACGGCACCACCACCGCGACCGTGCTGGCACAAGCCATCGTGCGCGAAGGCATGAAGTTCGTTGCCGCCGGCATGAACCCGATGGACNNCCTGAAGCGCGGCATCGACAAGGCCGTCACCGCGACCGTCGAAGAACTGAAGAAGATCGCCAAGCCGTGCACCACCTCGAAGGAAATCGCCCAGGTCGGCGCGATCTCGGCCAACTCGGACGCATCGATCGGCGAGCGCATCGCTGAAGCGATGGAAAAAGTCGGCAAGGAAGGCGTCATCACCGTCGAAGACGGCAAGTCGCTGAACGACGAGCTGGACATCGTCGAAGGCATGCAGTTCGACCGCGGCTACNNCCTGTCGCCGTACTTCATCAACAACCCGGACAAGCAAGTCGCCATCCACGAGAATCCATTCGTCCTGCTGTGCGACAAGAAGATCTCGAACATCCGTGACCTGCTGCCGGTGCTGGAGCAAGTTGCCAAGGCTGGCCGTCCGCTGATGATCATCGCCGAAGACATCGAAGGCGAAGCGCTGGCGACCCTGGTCGTCAACAACATCCGCGGCATCCTGAAGACCGTTGCCGTCAAGGCTCCTGGCTTCGGCGACCGTCGCAAGGCCATGCTGGAAGACATCGCCATCCTGACCGGCGGCCAGGTGATCGCAGAAGAAGTCGGCCTGACCCTGGAAAAGGTCACGCTGGCGGAACTGGGCCAGGCCAAGCGTATCGAAGTCGGCAAGGAAAACACCATCATCATCGACGGCGCCGGCTCGGCTGAAGCGATCGAAGCACGCGTCAAGCAAGTGCGCGTCCAGATCGAAGAAGCGACCTCGGACTACGACCGCGAGAAGCTGCAGGAACGCGTGGCCAAGCTGGCCGGCGGCGTTGCAGTGATCAAGGTTGGCGCTGCCACCGAAGTCGAAATGAAGGAAAAGAAAGCACGCGTCGAAGACGCCCTGCACGCAACCCGCGCTGCCGTTGAAGAAGGCATCGTTCCGGGCGGCGGCGTGGCCCTGCTGCGCGCTCGCGCCAACCTGAACATCCAGGGCGACAACCCGGACCAGGACGCAGGCATCAAGATCGTCCTGCGCGCCATGGAAGAGCCGCTGCGCATGATCGTCCAGAACGCCGGCGAAGAAGCATCGGTCGTCGTCTCGGGCGTGCTGGCTGGCCAGGGCAACTACGGCTACAACGCCGCCAATGGCACCTACGGCGACATGGTCGAAATGGGCGTGCTGGATCCGGCCAAGGTCACCCGTTCGGCCCTGCAAAATGCAGCGTCGATCGCTGGCCTGATGCTGACCACCGACTGCATGGTCTCGGAAATCGCCGAGGACAAGCCGGCGGGCGGCATGGGCGGCATGGGTGGCATGGGCGGCATGGGCGGTATGGACGGCATGATGTAAGAGTCGTCGGCCCGACGGTCCGGCGCCTTTCGGTACCGGGCTGCCGATCCCACATCAAGCCCGCAGGTTCGCGCCTGCGGGCTTTTTCTTTGTCGACGCTTTTTTGATCGCCAACATGACCATGCCATCCCTCCCCACAGTCAGCCTGGACGCCCTGCGCGACGCCCTGCTTTTCATCGACGACATGGACGGCGGCGCCGAAGCCTGGGTCGACCGCCGCAGCGGCGCCGTGCACGTCGTCGCCGAGGGCCTCGATCCCGACGAGCTGGCCCTGCCGGCAGACCTCGGCGACCCGGACCATTTCCTGGCCCTGCCTCCTTCGCGCGACCTGTGCATCGAGCGCGAACTGGCCTTCGACTTCGTTGCCGAGCACCTGCCGGCCGACGAACGCCTGGTGCGCGCCATGTTCACGAGGAAAGGCGCCTACCGCGCGCTGCGCGCGCTGCTGGCCGAACGCGGCGTGCTCGAAGCCTGGTATCGCTTCAAGGACAGCGCCATCGATGCCGCCCTGGCCGAATGGTGCGGCGACAACGGGCTGCATCTGCAGCAATAGCCCGGCCGTGCATCCCGGCCACAGGTGCGCAGCATCGGCCGAGCAAGCTTCTTAACACCGTTTTACCTGGATTTACGTGGCGCACGCGATGCCGGTAAAAGGCCGCATCGCTGGGCCACGTACCATCTGCTCAACCTTTGGCAAACTGAGCAGATTATGGTCATGACCGACGCTGGTCCCTGTCGCGGCGCATCGAACCCAGGAACCGCCCCATGAGCAGGCCGCGGTCCGATTTCTGGAAGAACGTGCTCACCGTGCTGGCCGGCGCGACCGGGGCCCAGGCCCTGGCGCTGCTGGCGGCGCCGCTGCTCACCCGCATGTGCACGCCGGCCGAGATGGGCGCCTTCAGCGTCTGGCTGGGCGTGATCGTCGTGAGCTCGAGCGCCGCCACCCTGCGTCTCGAGGCTGCCATGGTCCTCGACCACGACCGGGCTCAGCAAGGCATCTGCTTCGGCGTGGTCGCCTATTGCGCGACCCTGCTGGCCCTCGCGCTCACCCTCGTCATGCTAATCGGACACGCGCTCGGCCTGCCCGTGCTGCGCGCCATGTCCTGGTTCGAACTGCTCAGCATCGGCGTGGGCACCTGGCTCACCGCCGCCATGCAGACCACGCTCGCGTACGCCGCCTCGCACAACCTGTTCGCCAAGGCGGCGAAGGCAAAGGTGCTGCAGTCCGCGACCATCGTCGTCAGCCAGCTTGCGCTGCTGTATGTCGGATGGAACAGCACCGGCTTGCTTACAGGACAATTGATTGGATTAATCGTCGGACTCTGGACCGCACGGCGCCTGCTGGCGCCGCCCGCGGCACGCCTCGGGCTGACACTCGACCGCGGCCAACGCGCCTACTTCACCAGGCACCAGGCCTTCTGGCGCTATTCCCTGCCCTCGAGCCTGCTCAACAGCCTGGTCAGCTACCTGCCGCTGTTCATGATCGGCATCCACCACGGCGCCCTGGCCGCCGGCCTGTTCGCCCTGACCCAGCGCGTGCTGGCCGCCCCCACCGCCCTGATCGCCACCTCGATCCGCGACGTGTTCAAGCGCGAGGCGGTGCACCAGTTCCAGTCGCTCGGCCATTGCCGCGACGCCTATCGCGCGACCTTCAAGGCCCTGGTGCTGCTCGCCCTCGCGCCCTCGCTGGTCCTGTTCCTGTTCTCCCCGCAATTGTTTGGCTGGGTATTCGGTCCGGCCTGGCGCCCGGCCGGCGAACTGGCGCGCATCCTGGCCCCGCTGTGCTTCCTGGGCTTCATCGCCAGCCCCTTGAGTTATGTATTCTTCGTCGCCGGCAAACAGAAGATGGAGCTGCTGTGGCAGGTCGCGCTGTTCCTGATGACCTTCGCCGTGTTCGTCGCCCCCTTGACGCTGCACCAGAGCCTGCTGACGTACGCGATCGGCCGCTCCCTGCTCTACCTGGTCTACCTCTACCTGTCGCACCGCTACTCGCGTCCGCGCGCCATCGCGACTGCCGCCGCCCCGGTTCCGCATCCCTGAGCGGACAGCCGGCAAGGACCGGAACTACTGCGGCAGCCCGCACAGCTGGCTGGCCACCTGCAACGGCCGGCGTCACCGCCTGGTCGCCGATGAAGCGCTGGGGCGTCAAGGCGGACGACAAGGTCGGCGTGAAGAGATCGCGCAGGACCGATGGTTGATGTCCCTGGCGACCGGGCCGCTTCCGGTTCGATGATTGCTCCGTGACCACGCATCGTTTAGTATGGGCGCCACGTTTTCACGAGGCTTCACCATGACCACACGCGGCACGTCCACCGCCCTTCTTCGCCTGCTGACCGTTTCCCTTGTCGCCGCCGCCGCGCTGGCCGGCTGCAAGGACCGGCAAGCGCCCGCTCCCGCTCCTTCGCAGCCGGTCGTACAGCAGAAGGCCGAACCAATGGTGACCCGGGAACAGGCGATGGCGACGCTGATGGCGCTGCCGGAAGTGAAGACCTGGTCGGCCGAGATCGAGAAGCGCTCGAAGGGTAAGGCGCACGGCGCCATCATCGAGGACGACCAGCAGCCGCGCACGATCAACGGGCGCCAGTACTGGCAAATGAGTTTCGTCGAAAACCGCGCCGACAAGGTGCAGCGGCGCGAAAGCTTCCTGGTGGCGCAGACCGGCGACCAGATCCTGGTCGAAGACTTCGAGAACGATTCGGTGATGTCGCTGGACGACTGGCGGCGCGGGATTCACCGGATACAGCTGAAGTCGGCGGACTGAGGCGCTCCGGCACGATTGAGCGGCATCAAGCTCGGCCGTCAGGCGCCGGGTATCTTGGCTAGGCCGCTGACCGATCGCCACCGTTTTGCGGTAGACGCGTGGCCCACTCCTCCCTCGGTTGGCGGCACCTGCCGCCTGATCATTTCGCGCTTTTCAACTCGCGGTGCTGTTTCGAATTGCATGCGTCGTACCGCGTGGGCACAAGTGCCCACCCTACGGTAACCCGGGGACTCGCGGCCCTTTCTCGATTTGCATATGCTGTACAGCGTGGACTCGGGAGTCCACGCGGTACAACTCATGAACACCACACGCGGTACGCGGTAGTTTCGTAGCGTGGGTATTCGTGGTGCTGGCATTTAGCCAGCCCCACTACCCACGCCGTGTCCCCGCTTGCATACCGCAGCCGGCGCACGGCAGTCCGAAAAATCATCCCCCCAGATGCGAAATCAGCATCCGGCGCTGGTCAACTTCCTCTTGCTCGCGCCCATTGTGCGCATCCACCGACAATCCCACCGCCATGATGTCGATGAGCAGCAGCTGCAAGATCCGCGAAATCATCGACAGGAAGCTGGTGCTGTCCTCGGCGTGGTCGACCGCCAGGCAGACGCTGGCCTTGCGCGCCAGCGGCGACTGGCTGTTGCCGATGGCGATCACGTCGGCGCCGGCGGCGCGGGCGATGTCGACCGCCTGCAGCAGCTCGGGCAGGCGGCCCGAGTTCGAGATGGCGATCACCACGTCGCCCGGACCCAGCAAATCCGCCGCCAGCGCGAACAGGTGGGCGTCGCCGTACAGCGCGGTCGGAATCCGGAAGCGGAAGAATTTATGTTGGCCATCGAGCGCCACCACGCGCGCATTGCCCATCGCGTAGAACTCGACGCGCCGCGCGCGGCTCACCAGGTCGATCGCGCGGTCGAGCGAGCGCACGTCCAGGCCGTCGCGGAATTTCAGGATCGCCGACACGGTGTTGTCGATCACCTTGGCCGACAAATCGTGGGTACTGTCGCTGTTGCGCACCTGGCTGTGGCGCACCGGAATGGCGCCGGTCAGGCTGCTCGCGAACTTGAGCTTGAAGTCGGCCAGGCCGAGGAAGCCGAGCGAGCGGCAGAAGCGGATCACGGTCGGCTGGCTCACCTCGGCCAGGCGCGCGATGTCGGCGATCGGCTCGTTCAGCACCAGGCGCGGCTGCTCCAGCACCAGGCTGGCGACGCGCTGCTCGGCCGGCGTCAGCTCCGGCTGCAGGTGCTTGATGCGTTCCATCAGCGTGTTGGCGCCGCTGCGCCCGCGCAGGTGCTCGGACAGGATGGTCGCCACGCCGTGGAAGGCCGGGTGCGGCGTGGTGATGACGTAGGTCGGAATGCTCGACAGGTAGCTTGAAAACCGCCCCTTCGCCTCGAAGCGGGCGCGGAACGGCGAGCGCGCGAAATATTCCGTCATGCGCGGCACGATGCCGCCGCCGATGTAGACGCCGCCAAAGGCGCCCAGCGTCACCGCCAGGTTGGCCGCGGCGCCGCCCAGCATGCCGCAGAAAACTTCCAGCACTTCCAGGCAGAGCGCGTCGGCCTCGTCGAGCGCGCCGGCGACGATCTGCGCCGCCGTGCGC
>DOUW01000220.1:283-701 GCA_003520365.1 Massilia sp. | reverse complement strand
ACGCCGTTGCGCTGGGCCAGCGCCAGGTACATCAACTCCATGCCCGGTCCCGAGATCAGGCGCTCGTTCGAGACGTGCTGCCATTCGCGCCAGGCGTACTGCAGGATGGCGAACTCGCGCTCGTCGCTCGGCGCGAAGTTCACGTGGCCGCCCTCGCTGCCGAGGGTGACGAAACCGTCGGCGGTCGGGATCAGGCCCGACACGCCCAGGCCCGTGCCCGGACCGAGCACGCCGATCACCGAGCCGGCGGCCGGCTTGCCGTCGCCCACCTGCAGCAAGTCCGCGGACTGCAGCACCGGAATGGCCATCGCCAGCGCCGTGCAGTCGTTCACCACCAGCAGCGTCGACAGGCCCAGCTCGCGCCGCAGCGCCTCGGTCGAGAATTCCCAGGCGCGGTTGGTCATGCGCACCTGGTCGC
>DOUW01000220.1:0-135 GCA_003520365.1 Massilia sp. | reverse complement strand
GCAGGCCCGGGCCGTCATGCTCGGCCAGGTAGTGCCGCAGCAGCGGCCCGATGCCGTCGAAGCGTTCGCACTCGAGCACCGCGACCGAGCGGAACACGCCGGGCGCGGTCTGCAGCGCGAAGCGCGCATGCGTCG
>DOUW01000059.1:439-21748 GCA_003520365.1 Massilia sp. | reverse complement strand
GGCCTGCTGGCCGAGGAGCACGGGGTGCTGGCGGCCTTGCCGGCGCGCGCCCGGCGCCGCCTGGGCTGGGAGCGCACGGTGTGGGAGCGCCACCTGGACGCGGTACGCTTCGAGTTGCGGCAGGGGCAGCGGGCCTTGGCCGCGACCGGCCTGCCGCTGATCCTGCTGAAAGGCACGGCCTACGCGGCCGCCGATCTCCCCGCCGCCGCCGGCCGCCTGTTTTCCGACATCGACATCCTGGTGCCGAAGGAGCGCCTGGCCGACGTCGAAAGCGCCCTGATGCTGCACGGCTGGGCCGGCACCCACCACGACGAATACGACCAGCGTTATTACCGCGATTGGATGCACGAACTGCCGCCGCTGCAGCACATGCGGCGCAGCAGCGTGATCGACGTCCACCATGCGATCCTGCCGGAGACGGCGGCGGTGCGCCCGGATCCGGCGCGCCTGCGCGCGGCCGCGCGTCCGATTCCCGGCATGGACGGCGTGTCCACCCTGGCGCCTTGCGACATGGTGCTGCACAGCGCGGCTCACCTGTTTTCCGAAGGCGAGTACCATCATGGGCTGCGCGACCTGTTCGACCTGCACCGCCTGTTGTGTCATTTCGGCACCCAGGCCGGCTTCTGGTCGGCGCTGCCGGCGCGCGCGCAGGAACTGCAGCTGGCGCGTCCGCTCTTCTATGCGTTGCGCTACTGCACGCGCCTGCTCGGCACCCCGGTGCCGGCAGCGGTGCTGGCGCAGTCGCGTGCAGGTAGCCCAGGAACGGCGTTGCTGGCATTGATGGACGCGCTGTTCGGGCGCGCGCTGCTGCCGCCGCACCCGAGCTGCGCCGATGCCTTCGACGGCGCCACCCGCGCCGCGCTTTATATACGCGGCAACTGGCTGCGCATGCCGCCGCTGATGCTGTCGCGGCACCTGTTTCACAAGGCATTCCTGTCCCCGAAGGCCGAGCCGGCAAACTAGCGCCGCGCCGCCGCCGGGACGCAAACGACGGGGCGGACCCGTCGACGACGAGGTGACACATGGAAGCGGACCACGGCCTGATGCGGCTGCACGACCTGCAGCATTTCCTCTCCAGCGGCAGCCTGGAAGACAGCCTGCGGAGCCAGGCCCAGCAATGCGCCCGCATGCTCAACGCCGACAGTTGCTCGATCATGCTGCTCAGTGGCGGCAGCGGCGAAGACCTGCGCCTGCGCGTGCATGCGCGCGCAGGCGACCTGCCCGACGCCGTGCTGGCGGCCGACATCGGCCGCGGCGAAGGCATCAGCGGCCAGGTCCTCGCCAGCGGCCAGGCGCTACTGGTCGAGGACATCGGCAACTCGGCCTATGCGCTGCTGGCGCGCCGTCCGCGCGGGGCCGGCCGCAGCCTGATGTCGGCGCCGATCCGGATCGAGGGGCGCATCGTCGGCGTGGTGAACGTCGCCGGCAATACCTTCGTCCAGGACGACCTGGCGCTGCTCGAGGTGACCTGCCTGTTCATCGGCAAGAGTATCCAGGTGGTGCAGCTGCAGCGCCTGCTCGACTCGCGTTTTGCCCAGCTGGCCCTGGCCAGCGAGACCGAGGAAGCAGGGCGCACCGCCTACCGCAATCCGGAAGAGGTGGCGCGCATCCTGGCCCGCTCTTTTTTCAAGGAACTGGTCAAGGCCGGTTTCGAAGCGCCGCAGATCGTCGGCGCGGCCAGCGAAATCATCGATCAGCTCAACAACAAATTGCACGGGAAAAATTAACGATGCCTATTGACATTTTTCAAAAAGAAATGTATGTCGATAATTTTTACACAACTGTTGAGTAATCTCTAACATTCCTTGGTAAGTTGTTGATTTAAAAAGAAATGGCAGAGCTGGCACGACCATTGCTAATAGATGGGTGTGTTTGCCAAAAACCGATCAACCACAGAACGAGGATACCAATCATGAAATTTCTGAAGAAACTGACCTGCGCAGCAGCTGTAGCAATGTCGATGGCTGGTGCCGCTCACGCCGGCCCGGTCCTGAATGACTGGGTCTTCAACCCGAACGGCGGTGGCTACGAAAGCGGTCAGGTCATCAACGAATACCTGGACGTGAACGGCAATGCCTTCATCGAGCTGACCCCGACCGGCGGCACCAGCTTCTCGTTCCGTGAACATGCCGTGTTCAACATCGTCCAAGCCGACTCGAACGGCGCCCTGTTCCCGCAGAACTTCGCTGGCGGCAACATCACCGCGACCTTCGAAGCCTTCGGCACCGGTAACTTCAGCGGCGCCTTCTCGTTCACCGGCGGTACCATCAAGATGTACCAGAACCCGACCGACGGCCAGTACGCCGGCACCGAAGGTTACTATGGCGCCAACCTGGGCAACCTGATCGCCGAATTCAACGTGCTCGCTGGCGGCGGCGGCCTGGTCGATGCCAGCGGCTCGCCGATCAACAACGGCCAGGTGACCGTCAACGCCAAGGCAATGCCAGGCATGCTGGAGTCGGGCTACTTCTTCAACGCCAACGGTGACGACCTGTCGATGGAATCGATCCTGTCGTTCGCCTTCACCAACGCCAACACCGTCGGCGAGCCGACCAACCGCCTGGTCGACGAAGTGGCCTGCCAGTTCGCCGGCTTCGGCGGCGCCGGTTGCGACGGCACCTCGTACGCCAACAACCCTGGCCAGTACTTCTTCGTCTCGAACAACGGTCAGTTCAAGCTGGCTGAAGTTCCTGAGCCAGGCTCGCTGGCCCTGTTCGGCATCGCCATGCTGGGCGCCGGCGTCGCTGCACGCAAGCGCGCCAAGAAGGCCTAAGTCGGGCTTTAGCGTATGAAAAAGAGCGGGCTTGCCCGCTCTTTTTCTTTTTCGCTTCCTTTTTGCGTTTCCTTTTTCCGCTTCCTTTTTGCGCTTCCACGCCGGCGCGGCATCGAGCCAGTTGGATCGGCGGAAGGGATAAAAAAACGGCAAGCATTGCTTGCCGTTTTTCTTTGCGATTGGACTGGTCGCTTCAGCGCTTCATCAGCTCCGCCACCGGACGGCGCACCGAGCGCGAACTCGGGCGCGGCCCATAGCCCATCCGTCCCATGTAGACCGGATGTCCGGCGCCGTCGAAGATCAGGGCCTCGGTCTGGCGCTGCAGGTCGCGCGCAGCCTGCTCCAGGCGTGCGTTGGCGGTAAAACGGGTGTTCTCGCGCGCGTACTTGGAAAAGATCAGCGGCGTCATTTCCGGCTGCATGTACAGGCCGAGCGTCGTCATCGTCAGCCAGAAGCGCTGCAAGGCACGGCCGGCGGCCACGTAGTCGTCGATCGAGGCCGGCGCACGCTTCGCCTTCAACACGAAGTGGGCGGCGCAGGCCATGCCGGGCGCCAGGTCCATCTGCAGGCGCGGCGCCCAGGTGCCCATCAGGGTGTTCATGGTCGACATGCGGCGCCAGCTGACCATCGCCCACTTCATCAGGTGCAGGGTCATGGCGTCGACGCCGAGCGCGTTGGCCGGCACCTTGTCCGGGCTTTCGACGCGGTTTTCCCAGTCGATGATGCTGCGGTGGGTCTCGAAGGCTTCCGGCATCGTCAGGCGCAGCCTGGCGTTGTTGTACATGAGCTTGGCCGCCTGCCATTTCTGGTCGCGGCGCTCGAGCCAGGTCAGGGTGTATTCAGGCCCGACCGTCTGCTCCAACAGGCGCTTGTGCTCGGCGCTCAGGGGCGTGGTCTTCATCGGGCGGCGCTGGACGCGGCGCTCCTCGATCGCCCCCAGCAGCGGGCTGGGCTTGATTGCCGGATCGGCCATGAAGCGCACGTCGAATTCCGGATGGGTCTCGCGGCCGGCCGGGCGGCGCGCGATGTCGGCGCGCAGGCCGTGGGCGCTGGCGGCGATCGCGATGGTCTCGAGCAGGGTGCCGAAGGCGATCTGGCTCGGATGGCCGTCGAGGTCGTAGACGCAGTGGTCGCGCGTATCGTAGGCATGCACCACCAGGTGGTCGGGCGCTGCGATCTCGAAGCGCCAGGTCTGCATGTTGTCGCCGCTGGGCGCCCAGCGCGCCAGGTCGAGGATCCGTTCCATGGTGCTCATCGCGTCACTCCGGCAGCCGCCAGGTCTTTCGCCAGCTGCTGCTTGCCGATCTTGATCATCAGGCGGTGCAGGGGATTCTTGTTGCCGCCCGGGCGCCAGGTGCGCACCAGCTTGTTGCGGTAGGCGTCGAACTGCACGCCCCAGGGCGCGGCCAGCACCTTGCCGCGGCCGAGCAGGATCTTCAGCGCCTCGGTGCCCATCACGCCGGCGCACAGCTGGCAGGCCATGATGGTCGAGGGACCGCGCCGCTCGACGAAATTCACCGCTTCCGGCACCACCAGGTACGGGCGGTGCAGGCCGGCCGGGGCCAGGCCGACCACGAAGTGCACCGCCTTGTCGGTCTCGGGCAAGTCTCCCCACTGGAAGTATTCCTCGAAGGTCATCTGCCCGGGCATGAAGTTGAGCAGGGCCGCGCCCATGCCCAGCGGCGCCACCGTGCTGGCGGGAATGCCGAGCCTGGCGCACAGGGCAAAGGTCTGCTGGCGGATCTCGAAGGCGAAGAAGTCGAGCGCGTCGACGTACATGTCGACCCCCTGCAGGAAAGCGTCGAGGTTGCCGGCATTGATGCCTTCGCCGAACACCACGACCTCGCACTCGGGATTCACGTCGAGCAGCATGCGGCGGATGACGTCGGCCTTCGGCTGGCCCAGAGTCGAGACCATGGCGCCGACCTGGCGGTTAAAGTTGGGCACGTCGAAACTGTCGAAGTCGGCGATGTGGAATTTGGTGACGCCCAGGCGCGCCAGGGTCATCGCGTGCACGCCGCCGACACCGCCGCCGCCCGCGATCGCGACCCGCTTTTGCCGCAATCTTGCCTGCTCCTCCTTCGTGACCCAGCCAATATTTCGGGAAAACGCCTGCTCGTAGGGGAAAGGAGTGCTCATGTGCGGAAAAGAATACTGCGGGAAGAAGGAGAATGGGCGCGCCGCGGCGCCCGCATGGATGGCATTACGCGACCTGCTGTTCGTCGATGCGGCGCAAACGGTTGATGATGCCTTGCTCCTCGCGCGGCGAGAAGAAATACGGATAGAAGGAACGCTCGTTGGTGGTGGTGCTCCAGGTGCCACCGAGATTCTTGATCTGCTCCGTCACATATTCCAGGCTGATACGCAGGAGGTAAGCCGGCGCATTCACGCGCGGATTGGTCTTGACGTCGCCGACCCGCTCGAATCCGAGCATGTGCTCGTAAAAGCGCCGATGGCGCGGATTGACTTCGATGACGATATCGGTGCAATCGTGGATATCGCGCGCATAAATCACGGCCAGGTGAAACAGGTTGGCCAGCGAAGTTTTCGAGCGCACCGTCGGGTCGAACGCCAGCTTGGTGAACTCACAGAGCTTGGCGCCGCGCGAACGGTAGGCGTCGAGTTCTTCCTTGAAAATCTGGTCGGCCATCAGGCCGATCGGCGAGTCGATCCCCAGCGTCAGCGTGCCGACCACGTCGCCCTTGTCGGTGGCGGTGAGCGTAATGCGGTTGGGGTCGTCCGTGAACTGGTGCGTCCCCGCGTAGCCGCGCCAGGCATACATCTTGTTGACCAGCATGCTGGCCGAATTGCGTCCTTTCGCCGTATCGGTAAGCCGGATTCCATATGAATCTTGGTTCACGATAACATCCTCTAATTCTGAGTTCGCCATATTATCGCGATCCTCGGAAACATGAGCGTTCGATAGAATTTCGACGGAAACTTCTCCGTTCTCCTTCACGTCTTCGGATTTTGTCATCGCGGACACCTCGTTTTGCGGCGCCGCCGTTGCATCGGCGGCGCCCCGTTTTGGCCCAATGCCGCGCTCATTCCGATGCCGGAAACAGCGCGGTCCTGTCGGTTTTATTCTGCTGGAATAGTAGAGCTTTATAGGGTTTTTAGCAACGAACGCGCTTCGTCCAGCTGGGCGAAGGGCTTGTTCTGGGCGAGCAGGGTTTCGAGTTCCTTGCGCGCGCCATTCTTGTCGCCGGATTTATGCAGTCCGACCGCCAGGTGATAACGGATCTCGGGCGCATTCGGATTACTGCCGACCGCTTTTTGCAGCAGCGGCAGGCCGCGTTCGACATTGCCCTGTTCCACCAGCATCCAGCCCAGCGTGTCCAGGACCGAAGCATTGTTCGACGCGATCTTGTAGGCCTGCTCGGCGGTGGCCAGCGCGCGCGGATCCTTTTCCTGCTGGTAGGCCCAGGCCAGGTTGTTCAGCGCCGCGCCGTTGTTCGGCTGGCGCTTGACCAGGGCTTCGAGGATGGCGATGGCCGGCTTGAACTGCTTCTCGGCCATGTGCGACTCGGCCAGGTACATCTGGACCGTCGCGTCTTCCGGATTCTGCTTGGCCCAGGTCGCGATGCGCTGCTGCGCTTCCTTGGTCTTGCCCATCTTGCGCAGGGTCTCGGCGCTGCGCATCAGGACCGCGCCCGACTTGGTGATCGCGAGCGCCTTGTCGTAGGCGGCCACGGCCAGTTCCGGCTTCTTCAGCGTCTGCTGCAGGTCACCCTCGAGCAGGAAGCCGACCGGCGAACCCGGGGTCTTCTGCTGCAGGTCGCGCGCCATCGCCAGCGCCTCGTCGTGGCGGCCGCGGCGCATCGCCAGGTTGGCCTGGAGCACGCGTGCCTGCAGCAGGTCCGGCTGCAGTGCGACCGCGCGCTTGAGCGCTTCGGCGGCGGCGCTGTCGTTCTTCAGCTCCAGATGAGCGTTGGCCAGGCGCATCTGCGCCAGGGCCGATTTCGGCAGCACGTTGACCAGCTTGCTGTAGCTGTCGAGCGCTCCTTGCGCGTCGTTGTTGGCCAGTTGGGCCTGGCCGAGCAGGTCGAGCAGGTCCGGGCTGGACGGGTTCGAGGCCTGGAACTTGCGCGCCAGCGTCAGCGCCTTCGCTTCCTGCTTGGTGGCCAGGTAGTGGGTGCCCAGCTTCAGCACGGCCGGAATCGCATCCGGGTTCTCGGCTTGCGCCTTTTCCAGCCAGGTCGTCGCTTCCTCGGGCTTCTGCTGCAGCATGGCCAGGTCGGCCAGCGCGGCCATCGCGCCGAAGTTCTTCTTGTCCTTCTCCAGCACCGTTTCGAAACGCTTGCGGGCGGCTTCCGGCTTCTGTTCGCGCAGGTCGAGCTGGGCCAGGTTGGCGGCGGCCGGGAAGAAGGTCGGCTGCAGCTGCAGCGCTTTCTCGAAGGCGGCGCGCGCGGCCGGCACGTCGCCCTTGGCCAGGTGCACCGAGGCCTTCAGGTTCTGGGTCTGCGGGTTGTCCGGCTGCGCCTGCTCGAGCTTGGCGACGGCGGCCAGCGCCTTGTCGTAGTGCTTCAGGCCGAGTTCGGCCTGGACCAGGGCGGTCAGCGCGCGCGGCGATTTCGGATCGAGTGCGGCAGCGCGCTCGAGTTCGTCGATGGCCTTGGCGTTGTCGCCCTGGCTCAGGCGCGACAGGCCGAGCGAGGTATGCAGCACGGCGGCGTCCGGCGCCAGCTTGGCGGCCTTCTCGAACAGCGCGGTGGCCTTGCCGAAGTCGCGCGCCTGCATGTAGGACTCGCCGGCCAGGGCCAGCAGCTGCGGGTCGTTGGTGTTGTCCAGGGCCGGCGCCAGCGCGGCGACCGCGTCGCCCGGCTGCGCACCCTTGAGCAGGGCCTGGGCCAGCAGCTTGCGCGCGTACAGGTTGTTCGGATCGGCCGCCAGGTACTTGCGCAGGTAGGCCTCGGCCTGGCCGTTCGAACCCAGGTTCAGCTCGACCGCGCCGGCCAGCAGGATGCTCGGCAGGTGTTCCGGCGCGCTCTTGAGGATCTTCTGCAGCGATTCGCGCGCGGCCGGGTATTTGCCTTCGGTGTAGTCGACCAGCGCCTGGGCGTGGAGCACGCTCAGGCTGTTCGGCGCGGCCTTGCGGCCCGCTTCGATCTCGGCGCGCGCTTCGGCGTACTTGCCCTGCTCGACGCGGATGTAGGCCTTTTCGACGTTGGCATTGCGGTCCTGCGGACGCAGCGCCAGCACCTTGTCGAACGCGGCGAGGGCCTCGTCCGGCTTGCCGGTGGCGCGCAGCATGCCGCCGCGGAACATCCAGACTTCGGGATTGTTCGCATCCTTGGTGGTCGCCTCGGCGGCGTAGCGCTCGGCGGCTTCGCCGTCGCGGGTCACCAGCGCGTGGCGTGCGAGCCCCATCAGCGCGGCGCCGCTGTTCGGCTGCAGCGCCAGCGCCGCTTCATACGATTTCTTGGCCTCGGCCTGCTGGTTCTGGGCCAGCAGGGAGTCGCCGCGCAAGGCCAGCAGCGGCGCCGACTTGGCAACCAGCTCGGGCTTGAGCTCGTCGAGCGATTCCTTGAACTTGCCTTGCGCCTGCAGGGCGCGCGCCAGTTCCGGCAGCACGCGTTCGCTGGCGCCGCCCAGGCCGGCGGCGCGGCGCAATTCCTTCTCGGCCGAGACCGGATCGCCGGTCTCGACATACAGGGTGCCGAGCGCCAGGCGCGCCTCGACGTCCTCGGGGCTCTTTGCCACTGCGTTCTTCAGCTGGATCAGGGCGGCCTTCTGGTCGCCTTTCTGCTGGTACTGCTTGGCCTCGGCGAGCAGGGTAGCGGTCGATTCGTCGCGGCTGCAACCGCCCAGGCCGGCCAGCAGCAGCGCGCTCGTCACGACGGCGGTGGTGAGTTTGATCTTGGAGACTTTACGGGACATGGGTTCCTCAGGGTGTGTGCTGACGCCGTCCGGAATCCGGCCGACGAGTTTCCTCACTAACAATAATACCTCAAGGAATGGCTTGTATCCCGCACAATGGAAATCGCTGTTGCATACACGCGATTTCTTTTTGGACAGGTTTTCCTGACGGCCGGGTTCACGCGGCAGCGGATCATTCGGCCTCCCCCTTGCGCAGGCGGCTCAGCAGGGCCTCGACATTGTCGCCGACCGGCAACCCGTGCCGGCGCAGCAACTGCACATGCAGCACCAGGTTTTCCAGCACCAGCTTGGCCGATACCGCAAGCAGGGTCATCAGGCGATCCTCGGTGCTGAAGTTTTCCATTGCCGCGGCCATTTCGCACAGGTGGGTCGCCACCAGCTGGCGCAGCTCGTCCTCGGCAAAGGGCAAATCGGCGAAATCGATCGGGTCTTCCTGCTCGACTTCGCGCATCATTTCCGCAAGGTGTTCGGGCTTGATCGGCATGCGTGGCTCCGAAGGTAGTGGTGAAGCCATTGTAGGGGAGGCGGCGCGGCAGTGGCCACGGGACTGGTGCGCGCCTTCATCAGGCGCAAAAAAAACCGGCGCCCGAAGGCGCCGGCCGGCAGCAAGGCGCTGGCCTTACATGTTGCGGCGATACTGCCCGCCCACCTCGAACAGGGCGGTGGTGATCTGGCCCAGCGAGCAGACGCGCACGGCATCCATCAGCTTCTCGAACACGTTCTGGTTGTCGATCGCGGCCTGCTGCAGGGCGGCCAGGGCGGCCGGCGCCTGGTTGGCGTGGCGCTGGTGGAAGTCTTCCAGGCGCTTCAGTTGCGACTGCTTCTCGTCGTCGGTCGAACGGGCCAGTTCGATCGTGGCCGGGGCGCCGGCGCCCTTTGGATTGCGGAAGGTGTTCACGCCGATGATCGGCAGCGAGCCGTCGTGCTTCTTGTGCTCGTACAGCATCGACTCTTCCTGGATCTTGCCGCGCTGGTAGCCGGTTTCCATCGCGCCCAGCACGCCGCCGCGCTCGGCGATGCGCTCGAACTCCTGCAGCACCGCTTCCTCGACCAGATCCGTCAGCTCGTCGATGATGAAGGCGCCCTGGTTCGGGTTTTCGTTCTTGGCGAGACCCCATTCGCGGTTGATGATCAGCTGGATCGCCAGGGCGCGCCGCACGGATTCGTCGGTCGGCGTGGTGATCGCCTCGTCGTAGGCGTTGGTGTGCAGCGAGTTGCAGTTGTCGTAGATCGCGATCAGCGCCTGCAGCGTGGTGCGGATGTCGTTGAAGTCGATCTCCTGCGCGTGCAGCGAACGGCCCGAGGTCTGGACGTGGTACTTCAGCTTCTGCGAACGGTCGTTGGCGCCGTACTTGTCGCGCATCGCGACGGCCCAGATGCGGCGCGCCACGCGGCCCAGCACCGTGTATTCCGGATCCATGCCGTTCGAGAAGAAGAACGACAGGTTCGGTGCGAAGTCGTCGATGTGCATGCCGCGCGCCAGGTAGGCTTCGACAAAGGTGAAACCGTTCGACAGCGTGAAGGCGAGCTGCGAGATCGGGTTCGCGCCGGCTTCGGCGATGTGGTAGCCCGAGATCGACACCGAGTAGAAGTTGCGCACCTGGTGGTGGACAAAATATTCCTGGATGTCGCCCATCACCTTCAGCGAGAACTCGGTCGAGAAGATGCAGGTGTTCTGGCCCTGGTCTTCCTTCAGGATGTCGGCCTGCACCGTGCCGCGCACGTTGGCCAGCACCCATTCCTTGATCTTGGCCGCTTCGTCGGCGGTCGGCTGGCGACCGTTATCCGCTACAAACTTGTCGATCTGCTGGTCGATCGCCGTGTTCATGAACATGGCGAGGATGGTCGGCGCCGGGCCGTTGATCGTCATCGAGACCGAGGTCGACGGGCTGCACAGGTCGAAGCCGTCGTACAGCACCTTCATGTCGTCCAGGGTCGCGATCGAGACGCCCGAGTTGCCGACCTTGCCGTAGATGTCCGGGCGCAGCGCCGGGTCGGCGCCGTACAGGGTCACCGAGTCGAAGGCGGTCGACAGGCGCTTGGCGTCCATGCCGGTCGAGACCAGCTTGAAGCGCTTGTTCGTGCGGAAGGCGTCGCCTTCGCCGGCGAACATGCGGGTCGGGTCTTCGCCTTCGCGTTTAAAAGCGAACACGCCGGCCGTGAACGGGAAGGAGCCCGGCACGTTTTCCAGCATCAGGAAGCGCAGGATCTCGCCGTGGTCTTCGAACTTCGGCAGGGCGACTTTACGGATGGTGGTGCCGGACAGCGTTTTTTGCACCAATTTGGTGCGAATTTCCTTGTCGCGGATTTTGACGACGTAGTCGTCGCCGGCGTAGGCGGCCTGCATGTCCGGCCACATGGCCAGCAGCTTTTTGGCGCCGCCGTCCATCGCGTTCTCGCGCTCGGTGATCAGGTCGTCCAGCACCACTTCGCGGTTGGCGGCCGCCAGCATGCGCTTGGTCTCAACCAGCTGCTGGCGTTCGCGCGCCAATTTGACCTGTTTCGCGGTGTTCTTGTGGTAGCCGCGCACGGTGTCGGCGATTTCGGCCAGGTAGCGCGCACGGGCCGGCGGCACGATCACGTTCTTGCCGCTCGACGCCCGCAAGGATGGCGCGGCCAGTTTCGACGGCTCGACCTGCAGGCCGAGTTCCGCCAGCTTCGGCAGCAGGCCGTGGTAGAGGGCGGTGACGCCGTCGTCGTTGAAGCGCGAGGCCTGGGTGCCGAACACCGGCATCTCGTCCGGGCTTTGCGACCACAGTTCGCGGTTGCGCTGGTACTGTTTCGCGACGTCGCGCAGCGCGTCCTGGGCGCCCTTGCGATCGAACTTGTTGATCGCAATAAAATCGGCGAAGTCGAGCATGTCGATTTTTTCGAGCTGCGAGGCGGCACCGAATTCCGGGGTCATCACGTACATCGAAGCGTCGACGTGCGGCACGATGGCGGCGTCGCCCTGTCCAATGCCCGAGGTTTCGACGATCACTAAATCGAAGCCGGCGACCTTGCAGGCGGCGATCACGTCCGGCAGTGCATGCGAGATTTCCGAACCGGCTTCGCGGGTCGCCAGCGAACGCATGAAGACGCGCGCCTGGCCATTCCACGGATTGATCGCGTTCATGCGGATGCGGTCGCCCAGCAGGGCGCCGCCCGACTTGCGGCGCGACGGGTCGATCGAGATCACCGCGATGTTCAGGCGGTCGTTCTGGTCGAGGCGGATGCGGCGAATGAGTTCATCGGTCAGCGACGATTTACCGGCGCCGCCGGTGCCGGTGATGCCGAGCGCCGGCACTTTCAGCGTGTCGGCCGCTTCCAGCACCTGCTTGCGCAGGCCTTCGTCGGCCTTGCCGTTCTCCAGGGCGGTGATCAACTGGGCCAGCGGACGGTGGCGCTCGGCGATGTCGCCCGCGCGCAAAGCGTCGATCGAGGTCGGGGCATAGGTCGACAAATCGACGTCGCAGGCTTCGATCATCGAGCGGATCATGCCGACCAGGCCCATGCGCTGGCCGTCTTCCGGGCTGAAGATGCGCGCGACGCCATAGGCGTGCAGTTCCTCGATCTCGGACGGGACGATGACGCCGCCGCCGCCGCCGAAGACCTTGATGTGGGCGCCGCCGCGTGCCTTGAGCAGGTCGATCATGTACTTGAAGTACTCGACGTGGCCACCCTGGTAGCTGGAGATGGCGATGCCTTGCACGTCTTCGGCCAGCGCCGCGGTGACGACTTCGTCGACCGAGCGGTTGTGGCCGAGGTGGATGACCTCGACGCCGTTCGATTGCAGGATGCGGCGCATGATGTTGATCGAGGCGTCGTGGCCATCGAACAGGGAGGCGGCGGTGACGAAGCGCACCTTGTTGGCCAGCTTCGGCTGCTCAGGCAGGTCGAGCTTGGCGGCGGGGGTGATGTCGTTCATGGTGTTCCTTCTGGAATCGGAAGCGGACAGGTTCGATTTGTACGGTATATGACGTTAACGTTAACGTCAAGTATGAGGTGTGGGGGCGATCAAACGGTGAGACCGCGTAGGCTCAAGAGCCCACCCTACGAAAACCCAGGTTTTGTAGGGTGGGTACTTGTACCCACGCGGTACAACGTCAACGATTACGCAGCGCGTTTCTTGACGTTGCCGCTGAGCAGCTCCGCCTTGCGCAGACGGAAGTTCTCGACCGCCTTCTCCTTCACGTGGCCGAAGCCGCGGATCTGCTCCGGCAGGCTGGCCAGCGCGACGGCGTCGGCATGCGAGGCGCCGTTCAGGGTCGGCAGGAGGGCTTCGATCATCTGGCGGTATTCCGCGATCAGGGCGCGCTCCATCTTGCGCTCGGCCGTGTAGCCGAACACGTCGAAGGCGCCGCCGCGCAGGCCTTTCAATTTCGCCAGCAGCTTGAAGGCGCCCATCATCCACGAGCAGAACTCCTGCTTCACCAGTTCGCCCTTGGCGTTCTTCTTCGCGAACAGCGGCGGGGCCAGGTTGAACTTCAGTTTGACGTCGCCTTCGAACTGGGATTTGACCTGCTCGAGGAAGCGGCCGTCGGTGTACAGGCGCGCCACTTCGTACTCGTCCTTGTAGGCCATCAGCTTGAAGTAGTACTTGGCCACGGCGGTCGACAGCTTGTTGCCGAGGCCAGCGGCGCTTTCGGCCGCGCGCACCTTCTCGACCAGCTCCGCATACACGCCGGCATAGGCCGCGTCCTGGTAGCCGGTCAGGAATTCGACGCGCTTCTTGATGACGGTCTCCAGGCTCTGCGGCATCTGCACCAGCACGGCCTGGGTCGGCGTCGCGGTCTTCTCGACGCGTTTGAAGTCGACCGCGGCGCGGCGGCCCCACAGGAAGCTCTTCTTGTTCGACGCGACCGCCACGCCATTGAGTTCGATGGCGCGCAGCAGGGCGGCTTCGGTCAGCGGAATACGACCCTTCTGCCAGGCGTAGCCCATCAGGAACAGGTTGGTCGCGATCGAGTCGCCCATCAGCGCGGTGGCCAGTTTGGTCGCGTCGATGAAGTCGGCGCCGTCAAGGCCGCCCACGGCTTCCACGATCAGGCCGCGCACGTCTTCTGCCGGGAACTGCCAGTCGGCGTTCTGGGCAAACGTGCCGGTGGGCTGCTCGTGCAGGTTGACGATGGCCAGGGTGCGGCCCGGACGCATTTTCGACACCGCGTCGGCGGCGCCGGTGGTCAGCATGTCGCAGCCGAGGATCAGGTCGGCTTCGCCGGTGGCGATGCGCTGGGCGCGCAGGCGCTGCGGCGACATCGCGATCTTCACGTGCGAGGTGACGGAGCCGTTCTTCTGGCTCATGCCGGTCATGTCCAGCACCGAGGCGCCCTTGCCTTCGAGGTGGGCGGCCATGCCCATCAGCGCGCCGACGGTGATCACGCCGGTGCCGCCGATGCCGTTGATGAGGATGTTGTACGGGTGTTCGACGGACGGCAGCACCGGTTCCGGCAGCGCGCCCCAGCCATCGTCATCGCTCTTGCTGACGCCGGCCTTGCTCTTCTTGAGCGTGCCGCCTTCGACGGTGACGAAGCTCGGGCAGAAGCCCTTGGCGCACGAATAATCCTTGTTGCAGGAAGACTGGTCGATCTGGCGCTTGCGGCCGAATTCGGTTTCCTTCGGCAGGATCGAGACGCAGTTCGACTGCACGCCGCAGTCGCCGCAGCCTTCGCAGACGGCTTCGTTGATGACCATGCGCTTCGGCAAATCGGGGAACTCGCCTTTTTTCCTGCGGCGGCGCTTCTCGGCGGCGCAGGTCTGGTCGTAGATGATGACCGACACGCCCGGCAGTTCGCGCAGCTCGCGCTGGATGGCATCCATCTCCTTGCGGTCGTGCAGGGTGACGATCGCCGGCAGGGCGCTGCGGTCTTCGTAGCGCGACAGGTCTTCGGTCACCAGCGCGATGCGTTTCACGCCTTCGGCCGCCATTTGCTGGGCGATGTGCGGCACCGAGGTGATGCCGTCGACCGGCTGGCCGCCGGTCATCGCGACCGCGTCGTTGTAGAGAATCTTGTAGGTGATGTTCACCTTGGCCGAAACGGCGGCGCGCACGGCCAGGTAGCCCGAGTGGAAGTAGGTGCCGTCGCCCAGGTTCTGGAACACGTGCGGCACTTTCGAGAACGCGGCCTGGCCGATCCAGGGTGCGCCTTCGCCGCCCATGTGGGTGGTCAGCTTGTTCATCTCCGGGTAGATCGAGGTCGCCATCACGTGGCAGCCGATGCCGGCCAGCGCGAAGGAACCGTCCGGTACCTTGGTCGAGGTGTTGTGCGGGCAGCCGGAGCAGTAGAAGGCCGGGCGGAACGGCGTGGTGATCGCCTTTTGCAGCACCGCGTCTTTCGCATCCAGGAAGGCCAGGCGTGCCTTGATCAGGTCGCGGGTGGCGCCGTCTTCGACCAGGCGCGCGATGCGCCCGGCGATCACGCGCGCCACCTGCGCCACCGAGAAGTCGGCTTTCGGCGGCAGCAGCCAGTCGCCGCGCGGGGCGACCCATTCGCCCTTGTCGTCGAACTTGCCGATGATGTGGGGGCGCACGTCGTCGCGCCAGTTGTAGAGCTGCTCCTTGAGCTGGTACTCGACGACTTGCCGCTTTTCTTCGACCACCAGGATCTCTTCCAGGCCCTGGGCGAATTCGCGCACGCCTTCCGGCTCCAGCGGCCAGATCATCGCGACCTTGAACAGGCGCAGGCCGACTTTCGCCGCCATGGTTTCGTCGATGCCCAGTTCTTCCAGCGCTTCCAGCACGTCGAGGTAGGACTTGCCCGAGGCGATGATGCCGAGCTTGGCGTTCGGGCTGTCGATCGTGGTGTGGTTCAGCTTGTTTTCGCGGGCGTAGGCCAGGGCCGCGTAGATTTTATAGTCCTGCATCAGCGCTTCCTGGGCGCGCGCCTGCTGGCCCAGCGGCACCGACGACAGCTTCGTATTCAAGCCACCTTCGGGCATCACGAAGTCCTGCGGCAGTTTCACTTGCACGCGGTGCGGGTTGGCGTCGACCGAGGCGCTCGACTCGACCGTGTCGGCCAGCGCCTTGAAAGCGACGGCGCAGCCCGAGAAGCGCGACATGGCCCAGCCGTGCACGCCGAGATCCAGGTATTCCTGCACGTTGCAGGGATAGAGCACCGGGATCATGCAGGCCGAGAAGATGTGGTCGGACTGGTGCGGCAGGGTCGAGGAATAGGCGCCGTGGTCGTCGCCGGCCACCAGCAGCACGCCGCCGTTCTTGCTCGTCCCGGCATGGTTCATGTGCTTGAAGACGTCGCCGCAGCGGTCCACGCCCGGGCCCTTGCCGTACCACATGGCGAACACGCCGTCGTACTTGGCTGGGCCGATCAGGTCGACCGTCTGCGTGCCCCAGACGGCGGTCGCGGCCAGGTCCTCGTTCACGCCCGGCACGAACTGCACGTGGTTCGCTTCCAGGTGCTTCTTCGCCTTCCACAGGGTCTCGTCGAGACCGCCCAGCGGCGAGCCGCGGTAGCCCGAGACGAAGCCGGCCGTGTCCAGGCCGGCGGCGGCGTCGCGCTCGCGCTGCATCATCGGCAGGCGTACCAGGGCCTGGATGCCGGACAGGAAGATGTTGCCGGTCTTGGCGGTGTATTTGTCGTCGAGGGTGACCGCAGTTAAAGCTGCGTTGTTCAGGCGCGAGGTGTAATCCTGCGCGGGCTCGCGTGGCGCGACGGTATCGGGCATGTGAGTCTCCAAGCTTTGTAGTTGGTGTTGTCCCGCTGGGCTGGCGCACCGGGTAGGTGCTGGGCGCGGCGGGCAGGTGTCGCGGTCGGCGACGCATGGTGCAGACGAACCGCCAGCGGTTCATCGGTCGGCGTGGAGTGTATGGCCTTACCGGCGGGAGGGGAAATACGAAATCGGGATAGGGGTATAAGAAAAACTGATAGCAGTTATTCAAGAAGCTGAGCACCGGGCCATTGCCCATTCGTGCACAGCATTTCGGTGACTTCACGCACCAAGCGGCTGATGGCGGAAGCCGCGTTCGTCAGCGGGATGTTGCGCGAGGCGCAAAGGGTCACCTTGCGCCGGATTGCCGGGCTGTGCACCGGCGTGGCGATCAGGGCGCCGCTGTCGATCTCGGCGCGCAGCGGGGCCAGCGGCAGCAGGGTGGCGCCCATGTCGGCCAGCAGGGCGGATTTCAGGATGGCGATCGAATTGATCTCGATGATGTTGGCCAGCGCCAGTCCCGCACTGCCGGCGGCCTGTTCGATCAGCGGGCGCACGCCGTGCTGCTGGGCCGGCAGGATCAGCGTGCTCGCCAGCGCGGCGCCCAGGCTGATGGCCTGACCGGGCGGCACCCAGCCCGAGCCGGCGCGGCAAATGTACATCAGGTCTTCCTCGACCAGCGGCGTGGTCTCGAAACCGGTCAGTTGGCCGTCGTCGAACAGGACGGCCAGGTTCAGGCGGCCGGACTTCAGCTGTTCGTTCAGGTTGCCCGAGATTTCCTCGGTCAGCTGCAGCGTGATTTCGGGATAGGTGGCGCGCGCGGCAGTGAGCAAGGGCAGGGCCAGGGCGCCCGAGATACTGTGCGGCAGGCCGAGCGTGACGCTGCCCGAGGGACGCGTGGTCGATTGCGTGACGGCCGAACGGGCATCGGCCACCTGTTTCAGGATGGCCTGTGCGTGCTCGTAGAAAATCTTGCCTGCGTCCGTGCTGAGCACCCCGTGCGCGGAACGGTGCAGCAACTGGGCGCCGAGTTCTTCCTCCAGCTGGCGCAGCTGTTGCGTGAGCGCCGGCTGCGCCACGTGCAGCACCAGCGCGGCGCGCGAGAGCGAGCCGTGATCGACGATGGCCACGAAATAGCGGAGCTGTCGAAGTTCCATAAGGAATTATTTTGTGCCTGGTTGCAACAATTTATGGACAGAAAGTTTATGCAGGGAAAGTAGATTGGTATACTGCAGGGTCCGTCACGGTGGCGGAGATTAACACATCGTCAGGCCGTAGCATGCTCAAGAAAATCGATTCGTCCCAGCTGCGCGTTGGCATGGCCATCCATGATCTGGACTGCGGCTGGATGGAACATCCCTTCGTTCGCGCCAGGTTCGTGCTGACCAGCGAGGATGAGATCCGCAAGATCGTCCAGGCCGGCATCCGCGGCGTCATCATCGACTGTTCGCGGGGACTGGACGTGGCCGAGGCCCCGACCCTGGCCGAAACCCAGGCCCAGACCGAGAAGGAGGTCGCGGAAATCGCGGCCAGGCCGGTCAAGCCGGCGCGCACCACGCTCGCCGACGAGATGCAGCGCGCGGTGAACATCCGGCGCCAGGCCGTCGGCCTGGTGCGCACGGTGATGCAGGATGCGCGCCTTGGCAAGGCGGTCGAGCTCGACAATGTATCGCCGGTGGTGCAGAGCATCACCGAATCGATCCTGCGCAATTCCGGCGCGCTGCTGGGGCTGTTGCGTATCAAGACCAAGGACGACTACACCTTCCTCCATTCGGTGAGCGTGTGCACGCTGCTGGTGGCGTTCTGCCGCTCGCGCGGCATGGACGACGAGACGATCTACCAGGCCGGCATCGGCGGCCTGCTGCACGACACCGGCAAGGCGCTGGTGCCGGACCACATCCTGAACAAGGCTGGACGCCTCACCGACGAGGAATTCGCGATCATCAAGAAGCATCCGCGCGACGGTTACGACATCCTGCGCCAGACCCCGGAAATCGGCCAGATCCCGCTCGACATCACGCTGCACCACCACGAGCGGCGCGACGGCAGCGGTTATCCGGACCGGCAGGCCGAGGGCCAGATCAGCGAGCTGGCGCAGATGGCGGCCATTGTCGACGTCTACGACGCCATCACCTCGGACCGCTGCTACCACAAGGGCATGCCGGCGGCCGACGCGCTGCGCAAGATCTACGAGTGGAGCAAGTTCCACTTCAGCCCCACGCTGACCCAGGAATTCATGCGCTGTGTCGGCATCTACCCGGTCGGCACCATGGTGATGCTGGAATCGGGCCGCCTGGGCGTGGTGGTCGAGCCGCACGAATCGAACCTGCTGACGCCCAAGGTCAACGTGTTCTTCAATACCCGCAGCCAGACCTACATCCGTCCCGAGCTGCTCGACCTGTCGCGCGCACTGGGCTTCGGCGGCGGCGACAAGATCGTGCGCCACGAGTCGCCCGAGAAGTGGCGCGTCGACCCGAACCGTTTCTTGTTAGTCGCTTAGAAAAACTCGGCGGTGTCGTTGGAGGCGACGGCCTGGAGCAGGCCGCGCTCGATCAGCTCGTCGTAGTGGCAGGCCTGGTTGCGGCCGTGGGTCTTGGCATAGTAGAGCGCCTGGTCGGCATGACCGAGCGTGACCACCGGCGAATCGTAGGGGCTGATGCTGACGAAACCGACGCTCACCGTCACCCGTCCCACCTGCGGGAAGTCATACGCTTCCACGTTCGCGCGGAAGCGGTCGATGATGCGGCGCGCGTTCTCCAGCGTGGTCGAACGCAGCAGCACCACGAATTCCTCGCCGCCGAAGCGGAACACCCGGTCCTGAGCCCGGAACGAGGCCTGCAGCTGGTTCGCGATCAGGATCAGCACCTCGTCGCCGTACAGGTGGCCGAAGGTATCGTTCACCAGCTTGAAATGGTCGACGTCGACCACCGCCAGCCATTGCTTTTCCTGCGCATGATGCCGGCGCCGCTCGGGCTGGCCCGGCAGCGGCGGCTCCTGCTCGTGCGGACACTGGAGCATGCGCGCCAGCTGGTCTTCGAAGGTCTTGCGGTTCAGGAGACCGGTAAGCGAATCGCGCTCGCTGTAGTCGAGCAAATTCTGGAAATTGCGGTAGACGCCGACGATGCCGGCGACCGTGTGGATGGTCTGGTCCGGGAAGGGTGCGCCGCGGACGATCTCGAGACAGGTATCGGCCTTGTCGCCGAACCAGATCGGCAGCCACAAGGTGCGCGTGCCGTCGACAGCGACGGCTTCGGCGCTGGTCTCGCGCGCTGCCAGGCAGGCCGACAGTTCGGGGAAAGCTGTCAACGGCAAGCCTGGGGTAGCGCCATCGAGCGCTTCATGGACCTGGGCGCGACCGCCGGCCTCGATGCTCGCGCGCGGCCTGACGTAGCGCTGGCCGCCGAAAGTAGAGATGGACAACACCCGCGTCTGCGCGGCGGCGGCCAGTTCCTGCACTGCCGCGATTACCGAGATGTCGAGCATCGCGTGGTCGCGGTGGCCGGTCATGTCCACCATGTGTTTCAGAAGGGAATCCATGTCATTCTCTGAAATGTAGTCAACCCACTCGTCGCCCACGGCATGCTGCTGCTTGCTTACCGAAGACGAAATTTCCCAAGAGCAAGCGAAACAGCATAATCTCTTTTTGCATTTACAGCAATAATCCCGTCGGCTTTTCGGCATGCTGTGTGGCGCCAGGGTGCCACGTTTGCGACCGCTCAAAAATTGCCGCAAGTAAATAATTCCCATGGGAAAACTTGCGTGCAGTCAACTTGCCATACGGCATCAAAACGTATGATGAACTCACTGAAACGGAAACGACAAAGCAGAGTCAGCCGAGTCAGGGAAGTACCTCCGTTTCAGGGTTGTTCTTATAAACCACCATATGGAGTTTGTCATGAAAACGATCTTTACCGCTATCCAAGCTTTCGTTGCTGACGAAGACGGTGTGACTGCCATCGAGTATGGCCTGATCGCTGCCCTGGTTGGTGTCGCGATGGCAACCGCGGCGGGTCTGCTGGGTGACCAGATCGAAGCGACGTTCACCAACGTGAAAGACAAGCTGGTCGCTGCACTGGCTCCGTAATCACTTGGTCTTGCCCTCCGGACTTCGGTCCGGAGGGCTTTTTTTTTGAGGAGCGCAATCATGCCCGTTCAGACCTGGCTTGACCTGATGCTGCTTGTTCTCGTCGTCGCCGCCGCAGTTACCGACCTGGCGATCAGAAAAATCCCGAATCTCCTGCTGCTCGCCGCCTGGTGCGGCGTGCTGGGCCTGCACCTGTCGAGCGCGACTCCCACCGGCGCAACCGGCAGCGCGCTGGCCGGCGCCGCCATCGGCTTCGGCCTGTTCATCCCCCTGTATGCGTTGCGCGGCATGGCCGCCGGCGACGTCAAGCTGATGGCGACGGTGGGCCTGTTCCTCGGCCCCGCGCAAACCCTCCACGCCTGCGTCCTGGCCTGGTGTGCCGGCGGCGTGATGGCACTTTTGATGATTCTTGCCACGCGCCGCTGGCAACTGGCCTGGGCCAATCTGCACCGGCTGCTGGTGGCGCTCCTGCCGCTGCCATGGCAGGCGCTGCTGCGTGTCGGTCCAGCGCCGGACGGCGCAGGGCTGAAGAGCGCGGGTTCGATGCCGTATGGGCTGGCGATCGCTCTCAGCACCCTTTGGCTGCTGGGGCAGCGCTACCACGGCTGAGCCACCAGCTTGCTTCATCTCAAGGGTAGCCAGGGAGCGCGTCGCTAGAATCGTTTCAATGACTTCAGGAAATATTTTACTGTCTGCGAGGAGAAATGCCATGATCGAAACGCTGTCGTTTGGCTCGGCCGAGTACGGCGCCGCGGCGCCGGCCGACATGGCCGGACGCGTGCCGCCGGCGCCGCCAGGCGAGCTCGAGGTGGCGGCGATCCTGCCGCGCCAGGCAAAGTCCATCAGCGATACCGGGCTCGATGCGCGCCTGGTCTGTGCGCTGATGCTCAAGACCCTGCATGCGAACGGCCGCGCGCCCTTGCCCCTG
>DOUW01000059.1:0-166 GCA_003520365.1 Massilia sp. | reverse complement strand
TCCGACATCGACGTCCAGTACCAACTGACGCCGATCGGACAGCGCGCCGCAATCGACTGCCTGGCCGAGTGCCGTTATATCGGCCCGGCGCCGGTCACGCTCGCCGCCTGGCGTGCGATGGTCGAGCGTCAGTCGCTGCGCCAGGCCGGCGCCAGCCGCCCGAGCG
>DOUW01000132.1:344-14149 GCA_003520365.1 Massilia sp. | reverse complement strand
GGACACCTGTGTCCACGCGGTCGTGCTTCGGAATACTGCAGTTTCTCTCTATGCCGGCGCGCTCGAATGGGAATGGCGATAGAGAGCGCCCCCGCCGGACAGCGTGGACACAGGTGTCCACCCTACGAGGTCAAGAGCGGATAGCTCGTAGGGTGGGTTCTCGAACCCACGCGGTACGGCACGTGCGGGTCGAAACGTAGGCGCGGGTACGCAAGCGCATGAAAGACCGCGTGGGTTCAAGAACCCACCCTACAAAAAAGCCCGCTACCGGAAACGGTAGCGGGCTTTTCATTCACTGGGCGGCCGTGCAAGCCGCCCTCAATCGATCACTTCAGCTTTGTAGGGGGGCAGCTGTGTCCACGCGGTCGTGCTTCGGCATGCTGCACAACCCTCCATACCGGCGCGCTCGAATGGAGATGGCGATAAGACATGCTACCGCGCCGGGCGTGGACGCATACAAATCATTGGGCGCGTAGGCTCGTAGGGTGGGTTCTCGAACCCACGCGGTACGGCGCGTGCGGATCGAAACGTAGGCGCGGGTACGCAAGCGCAAGAAAGACCGCGTGGGTTCAAGAACCCACCCTACACAAAAGCCCGCTACCGGAAACGGTAGCGGGCTTTTTATCCACTGGGCGGCCGTGCAAGCCGCCCTCAATCAATCACTTCCCGGCATTGATCGCACGCAGGAACTGCCCCTTGACCTTGCCGCCCTCGACGGTGCCGAGGATGACGTTGGCGATCGTGCCGCCCTTGGCGTCCAGGCCATCGATGTCGTTCGGGTTGTACTCAGGCGGCAGCGTGGTGTAGGCCTTTTCCATCTGGGCGCGGATCTTCTCGGCGTCGGTGGTGGTGCCGGCCAGCTTCATGGCGGCGACGGTGGCGTGCACGGTCGAGTAGTTCAGGCTGACCTCGGTGCTCGGGTCCTTGCCCGGGTTGAGCTTGCGGAAGCGCTGGGTGAAGGCGGCCGCTTCCGGACGGTCGTCGTTCGCCAGCGGCATCACGCCGATCGAGCCTTCCAGCGGGGCGATGCCGCCGACCACCTTGGCCATTTCGTCGATCTTGGCCTGGTCGAGGATGATGAAGCCGCCCTTGAAGCCCAGTTCGCGCGCCTGCTTGGCCACCAGCGCGGTCGGCTCGGAAGCGCCGCCGATGAACATGACGTCCGGTTTCGCCTGCATCGCGCGGCTCACGCCGCTGTAGAAGTCGGTGGCCTTGTTGTAGGACATCGGGTTCTCGGCGACGACCTTGCCGCCGCTGGCTTCCCAGGCCGGCTTGAAGGCGGCCGCCCAGGCTTTCGCGTAGTCGTGGTCGGCCTGGACCATGGCGACGTTCTTGCCGTGCTTGGCCATCATGGCCTTGGTGAACGGGGCGATGTAGCCAGTGAAGTCAGGCGGGATGCGGATCGTCAGCTTGTTGCCGCGCTCGGTGACCTGGGGCAGGCTGGTGTAGGCCAGCAGCAGCACCTTCGACTTCTCGTTGAAGGCCTGGACCGCGAACACGCCGCCCGAGTGCGGCACCAGCACGGCCGGCGTCTTGTGCTGCTGGACCAGGCGCTGCACGTTGATCGCGGTCTCGGACGGGTTGTACTTGTCGTCCAGGGCCACGATCTCGACCTTGTAGCGCTTGCCGCCGATTTCCAGCGGCTTGGCGTTGATCTCGGCGGCGGCCATCTCCATGCCGGACAGGACGTTCTTGCCGTAGAGCGCGGCGCCGCCGCTCAGCGGGCCCGAGAAGCCGATCTTGATGACTTCCTGGGCGTGGGCGGCGCCGCCGGCCAGGGCGAGGGTGGCCGCGGCGGCGGCCAGCAGGGTGCGGCGGGTCAGTTTCGCTTGCATCTTCATGGTGGTGTCTCCTTGGTTTTGCTTGTTGTAGGTACTACTGGTTGAAACCTCGGTTGCTGCAAAAACGTGTCAAGCGCCTATGTAGGCCTTGCGCACCTGCGCATTGTTCAGCAGTTCCTCGCGGCCGCCCTCCATCACGATGCGGCCTTGTTCGATGACGTAGGCGCGGCTGGCGATGTTCAGCGCCGCATAGGCGTTCTGCTCGGCCAGCAGCACCGTGGTGCCGGCCTTGTTGATGCGGGCGATGATCTCGAACATCTGCTTGACCACCAGCGGCGCCAGTCCCAGCGACGGCTCGTCGAGCAGCAGCGCCTTCGGGCGGCCCATCAGGGCGCGGCCGATCGCCACCATCTGCTGCTGGCCGCCGCTCAGCGACCCCGCCGGGCTGTCCTTCTTCTCGTGCAGGATCGGGAACAGCTCGAACACCTCGTCCAGCGTGCGCTGGGTGCCTTTGCTGTCGCCGCGGTGGACGTAGGCGCCCAGGGTCAGGTTCTTCAGCACCGACATGCCGGGGAAGAGCTTGCGGCCTTCCGGGCAGTGGATCAGGCCGTCCGCCACGATCTGCGAAGGCTTGCGGCCGACCAGGTTCTGCGAGCCGAAGCGGATCGTTCCCGAGGAGGCCTTGTTCAAGCCGCTCATGGTGAGGAAGATCGAGCTTTTGCCGGCGCCGTTCGAGCCGAGCAGCACCACCAGTTCGCCCTCGTCGGCGTGCAGGCTGACGTCGTGCAGCGCACGGAAGCTGCCGTAGGAAAGGTTGACCTTGTCGAGTTTAAGCATGTTCGCTCCCCAGGTAGGCTTCGATCACGACCGGGTTGGCGCGGATCTCGGCGGGCGTGCCCTCGGCGATGCGCTCGCCGTAGTTCAGCACCAGGATGCGGTCGGCCAGGTTCATGATCATGTCCATCTTGTGTTCGATCAGGCAGACCGTCAGGCCGCTGTCGGCCATCTTGCGGATCAGGCGCGCCAGCCCTTCGGTCTCCTCGGGATTGACGCCGCCGGCCGGCTCGTCCAGCAGCAGCAGGATCGGGTCGGTCGACAGCGCCAGGGCAAAGGCGACGCGCTTCCTTTCTTCCTGCGAGATGTCGCCGGCGATGCGCGACTCGATGTGCGACAGGCCGACGAAGTCGAGCGCGGCGCGCGCCTTTTCGCGGCAGCGGCGTTCTTCCTCTTTCAGGCGACGGGTGCCGAGCACGGCGTCGACCAGGGTCGAGCCGGTGCGCAGGCGGTGGCCGACGATCAGGTTGTCGAGCACGGTGGCGGTGTCGAACAGGGTCGTGGTCTGGAAGGTGCGGGCCATGCCGAGGCGCGCGACCTGGTCGGCGCGCAGGCCGGTGACGTCCTTGCCGTCGAAGAGCACCTTGCCCGAGGTCGGCGCGATCGCGCCGCTGATCAGGTTGAAGAAGGTGGTCTTGCCGGCGCCGTTCGGTCCGATGATGGCGTTGATGGTGCCGCGCTCGCATTGGGCGCTGACGTCGTTGACGGCGGCCAGGCCGCCGAAGCGCTTGGTCAGGTGTTCGATCTTAAGCATGCTTGGCTCCTCCCTTCGGTGCGGCCACGGCTGCGGATGCGGGGGCCGCCGGGGTCGATGCAGGTGGCGCAGCCGGCGCGCGCATCGCCGCTTTCCTGCGCTGGCGGTTCATGTAGGTGCCGACGACGCCGTGCGGCAGGAAGATGACGAGCAGGACCAGCACCGGGCCGAACACGACGAAGCGGTACTCCTGCAGGAACTGCAGGTACTGGGTCAGCCACGGCACGGAAATCGCACCGAGCAGCGGGCCGAGCAGGGTGCCGATGCCGCCGACCAGCATGTACATGGTCATGTCGAAGGTGTGTTCGACGCTGGCCACGCCCGGGCCGAGGAAGCGCACGTAGCCGGCGTACAGGCCGCCCGCCATGCCCGAGAAGAACACCGACAGCATAAAGGCGAGCAGCTTGTTGCGCATCAGGTTGATGCCCAGCGCCTGGGCCAGTTCGTCGCCGTTGCGGATCGCCATGAAGGTACGGCCCAGCAGCGAGTGGACGATGCGGTGCATGATCCACAGGCTGGCGACCAGGAAGAACAGCACCAGGTAGTACTGGGTGCGCGGTTCGGAGAAGTCGAGCGAGCCGATGCTCTCCGGCGCCGGGATGCCCATGATGCCGACCGTGCCGTGGGTGAAGCTTTCCCACTTCTCGATGACGAGGTACATGATGTAGCCCACGCACAGGGTGAAGATCGAGAAGAAGTGGGTCTTCAGGCGCAGCGACACGATCCCGACGAAGAAGCCGAGGGCGGCCGAGACCACGCCCGACAGGGCAAAGGCGACCCAGAACGAGACGCCGTAGTCGACCGTCAGGATGCCGACCGTGTAGGCGCCGACCGCCATGAAGCCGCTGTGGGCCAGGTTGTACTGGCCGGTGTAGCCGGTGATCAGGTTCAGGCCGATGGTGGCGATCGCGTAGATGTAGGCGGTCGACATCACGGTCAGGTGGTAGTCGTTACCGGCCAGGAAGGGGAAGGCCAGGGCCAGCACCAGCAGCAGGCCCCAACCGAGCTTTGCGTTGAACAGTTTCATCAGTGTGCCCCTTTCGCGAACAGGCCCTGCGGACGCAGCGACAGGATCAGCACCAGCAGCGCGAAGGCGATGATGTCCTTGTAGTCGGTCGAGATGTAGAAGGCGCCGAAGGCTTCGGCAAAGCCGATGATCAGGCCGCCGACGATCGCCCCTGGCACGCTGCCCATCCCGCCCAGCACGATGATGACGAAGGCCTTGGTGATGACCAGGTGTCCCATCGAGGTATAGACCAGGTTGATCGGCGCGTACAGCACGGCCGCCATCCCTGCCAGGGCGCCGGCGATGGCGAAGGTGAGCATGGCGACGCGGGTGGCGTCGATGCCGACCAGGGCCGCGCCCTCGCGGTTCTGGGCCATGGCGACGATGGTGGCGCCGGTCACGGTCTTCTTCAGGAACAGCTGCAGCAGCACGACGAGCAGGAAAGCGGCAGCGATGATCAGCAGGCGCTGGGCCGGCATGGTCAGGCCGCCGAAGGTGAGGATCTCGTTGTAGGGCGTGGCCATGCGGTGGAAGTCGGCGCCCCAGATGGCCTGGGCGCCGGCTTCCAGGAACAGCAGGATGCCGATCGAGGCGATCATGTGGTGCAGGTAGGGCGCCTTGCGCAGCGGGTGGAAGACCAGGCGCTCGGACAGCACCGAGATCAGGGCCACGGTGACGGCGGCGCCGAGCATGCCCCACCAGTAGTTCAGGCCGAGCTTGTCAATGATGAAGAAGGCCGAGTAGGCGCCAGCCATGTAGAAGGCGCCGTGCGCGAAGTTGGGCACGTGCAGGATGCCGTACACCAGCGTGAGCCCCAGCGCGACGAGGCTGTAGACGCCGCCCAGGGTGAGTCCGTTCAGGACCTGTTGCAGGAAAAGCTCCAAAATCTGTCTCCGTTATCTTATATGTGTAGTGCTTTGGATGCCGTGCGAAGGGACGAAACTTAGTCGAACATGATCACCCCTCGTGCATTGCGTCCTTCGGCCAGGTCGGCAAAGGCCTGCGGCGCTTCCTCGATGCGGTAGCGGCGCGTGATCAGTTCGTCGAGCTTCAGGCGCTTGGCGCGATACAGGGCCAGGAGGCGCGGGAAGTCCTGGCGCGGGCTGGCCGAGCCGAAGTAGCTGCCGGTGAGCGTCTTTTCCTCGAAGGTCAGGCTGCCGGTGCGCACCGTGGTCGTGTCCTTCGGGTGCGCCACGCCGACCGCGACCGCCTTGCCGCCCTTGGCCAGCACGGCATAGGCCTGGGCCACGATGTCGCCCTTGCCGACGCATTCGAAGGCGTAGTCGGCGCCGCCGCCGGTGAGCTTGCGCAGGGCCTTGACCAGGTCGGGCGTGGCGGCATTCATGGTGTGGGTCGCGCCGAACTCCTGCGCCAGCGCGAGCTTGGCGTCGGACATGTCGACCGCGACGATCATCGCGGCGCCGGCGATGCGGCAGCCCTGGATCGCGTTCAGGCCGACGCCGCCGCAGCCGAAGACCACGGCGATCGAGCCCGGCTCCACCTTCGCAGTGTTGGTCGCCGCGCCGACGCCCGTCATGACGCCGCAGCCGACCAGGCAGGCGCGGTCGAGCGGCACGTCTTGGGCGATCTTGACCACGTTATCGACGTGCAGCGTGGCGTATTCGGCCATCACGCCGCAGCCGGAGAAGATATTGATAGGCTGGCCGTCGAGGCCGCGCGTGCGCACCGTGCCGTCGGGCAGGGAGATCGCGGCCTTGGCGGCCTGGTCGCACAGTTGCGGGCGGCCGGTCTGGCACCAGCGGCACTTGCCGCACATGCTCACAAAAGAACTGAGCACGTGGTCGCCGACCGCGTATTCGCTCACGCCGTCGCCGACGGCGACGATCACGCCCGCGCCTTCGTGCCCGAGCACGAGCGGGGCGGGCATCGGGATCGTGCCGTTGGTGGCGGACAGGTCGCTGTGGCAGATGCCGCAGGCCGCCATCTTGATCATCACCTCGCCGCGCCGCGGGAATTCGACCTCGATCTCCTCGACCACCACCGGTTCCCCGGTGGTGCGGCAGACCACGGCCTTGGCGCGCTGGTACCTGGTTTCGTTCATGAAGCCATCCTCCTTGGTTGATTGCGTGCCCGTCAGGCGCGGCGCGGCATACCGGCGGGCGGGAATGGGGTGGTGGATGGGGAAGCGGACGGGTGACCCCGGCCGTATGAGGTGACATGCAATGTGACGTGCAATACGGCGTGCAGTGCGTCATCCAATGCGTCGTGCGGTCCGTTCGTGCTCGACAAAACCTGAGCTCTCAACATGCTTCTGACTCCTGTGCGCGGGTTCCGGGGAACCCATGGGTATTCAGATCATTCGTTTTGCTAGGTGAAACAAAGCGGTGTAAAATGGAACGAAAAAAGAATACGACACTTTTGCATCGGTAGCAACGGTTAGTTCATCAGCAGGGCGCGGCGCCCTCCATCGATGATCTCCGTGCCGCGCCAGGGTGCCGCTGACCTGGACCTGGAAACGCTATGCAGAACGGTTCAACCAGTTTGCCATGCGAAATCGATCTCGGAAAGAGTCTTTGGCTCGATCGCAAAAGAATTCGCGCATTCGTATTCTTTTTCCTGCCGCGTTTGTCGCGGTACTTCAACTGGGGTAAGCCATGCAAGCAGCTGAGATGAACCGCAATACCGACGAGTCCGAGACAGGCGAGGGCCTGGACGCGTCGAAGAACAACGAGGACCGCTACTACATCACGGCCCTCGCACGCGGGCTCGAGGTGTTGGCCTGCTTCCGCTCGGCCGACAAGGGCCTGACCAACCACCAGATCGCCGAACGCTGCGGCCTGCCGAAGTCCACGGTCACGCGCATCACCTACACGCTGACGCGGCTCGGCTACCTGGTGCAGGAAACGGGCGGGCGCCACATGCTCGGCACCGCCACCCTGGGCCTGGGCAGCGCCATGCTGGCGCGCCTCGACATCCGCCAGCTGGCGCGGCCGATGATGCAGGAGTTGGCCGATTTTTCCGGCACCACGGTCTCGATCGCGATGCGCGACCGGCTGTCGATGATCTACGTCGAGGTCTGCCGCAGCACGGCGGCGTTGTCGCTGTCGCTGCAGGTCGGCTCGCGCATGCCGCTCGCCATCTCGGCCATCGGCCGCGCCTACCTGGTCAAGGCCTCGGAACAGGAACGCAAGGACATCCTCAGCCGCGCGCTCGAGCTCGACGAAATGGCCTTCACCTCCATGAAGGACGGGCTGGAACGCGGCCTGCGCGACTACCAGCAGTACGGCTGCACCACCTCCTTCGGCGAATGGCAAAAGGATGTCAACGGCATCGCGGTCGGCTTTTTTCCGATCGGCGGCAGCCAGCTCATGTCGATCAACTGCGGCGGGCCGTCGTCGAGCGTATCGACCGAATTTTTGCTGAACGAGGTCAGGCAGCGGCTGATCGAGATTGCGTCGCGCCTGGAGTCGTGAGCAGGCGGCTCATCCACCTTTTCGTCTTTCGGGATATAACCATGTCCTCTCGTTCAAATAACCGTCACCGTGCCCCGATCCTGGCCGTCGTGCTTGCGCTTGGCGCAAGCGGGGTGGTATGTGCGAGGCCGATTTCGTCGCCCTCGGACCTTGCATTTGCCGAAGAGATGGAGATCGCTTGCGCCAGGATCCGCCCGCACCAGGCAGCGGAATTCGAGAAAAAGAAGCGCGCATTGCTTGCTGCGTCGCCTGAGCAGGTCGAACAGGCCCGGGCCGCTCGGCAATATGAAACCTTCCGCGGTTTCGCGCGTACGGTGCTCGAGCAACTGGGGGACGAGCTGCCGGCCGCTTGCGACAAATTCCTGACGCAGGACGATAAGGACGATAAGGCCGGAACGGCAGGGCGCCAGGGTGTATCTGGCTGAACGACGGGGAGCTCCACGCGTGGGCACGGGGCGCCCACCCTACTATTGTCATGCGCTAGCTGAACGCGCGAACGGCCCCCGTCCACTCTGCTGGCGGAGCCCAAACGGCTTGAATTCAGTCAGATAGACCCTGCTCCGGCCTCCGGGCACGCATGCAACCACGGTACGGGTCGCCGGTCCCGGCCGCTGCCTTGCCGCCAACGCTCGCTGCGTTCTCAGTAGCCCGCCGCCAGCTGCTCCGGCGTCAAGGCATTCATCACCGCGAACACCCCGCTCGCGCGCAGGATGCGTTTCGCTCCCACCTGCAGGAAGCAGTTGGCAAACGCGACGCGTCCGCCCAGCTTCTGGATATCGACGTGGGCCTCGACCCAGTCGCCGGGGCGGGCGGCGTCGACGAAGTCGGTGCTGAGGTTCACCGTCACGAAGGAGTGACGCCCTTCGCAATGCATGGTCAGGCCCAGGCCGAGCGCCGAATCGGCCAGGCTGGTGAGCATGCCGCCGTGGGCGATGCCGCGCATGTTGGTATGCTGTTCGGTGATGCGCATGGCGATGATGGTGGTGCCGTTCTCGCGCTTGCAGTACAGATCCCCCAGGTTGGCCATGTAGGGGCCGCCGCGTTTCAGGCGTTCGAAGCCTGGCGGCACGTGCGTGTTCTTGTCGTGTGATGTCATGGTTAAACCTGTGTGTGCCGTTTTAAACTCGGCATGTTGATTTTGCACAGTAAAACACGGCGCTGCATGTGTCAACCCTGTGAGGTAGCGCGCGACTACGTCCGTTTCGCCCAGCGGACCGGGCGTTTACTTCCATTTTCTCGACTGCTACACTCGCTCGGAGTAAAACTTGGTTTTACTGTGCGGTACAATCCCATAAAAACAGGAGACATATGGCTTTCCAGTTTTCCGAGCGCGCCCGCGAGCTGCAGCGGCGCGTCAAGCATTTCATCGACACCGAGATCGTCCCCCAGGAGGCCGCCTACAAGGAAGAAGTCGACGCCGCGCGCAGGGCCGGCAATGCCTTCATCGTGCCGCAAACCATGGAGCGCCTGAAGGCCAAGGCCAAGGAAGCCGGCCTGTGGAACCTGTTCCTGCCCGAGTCCGGGCACGGCGCCGGCCTGTCCAACCTCGAGTACGCCCCGCTGTGCGAACTGATGGGCCGGGTGCCGATCGCCTCCGAAGTCTTCAACTGCTCGGCGCCCGATACCGGCAACATGGAAACCCTGGTGCGCTACGCGTCGCCGGCGATCCAGGCGACCTGGCTGGAACCGCTGCTGGCCGGCGAGATCCGCTCGGCCTTTGCCATGACCGAGCCGGACGTGGCGTCGTCGGATGCGACCAACATCACGGCCAGCATCGTGCGCGACGGCGACGAGTACGTGATCAACGGGCGCAAGTGGTTCACCTCGGGTGCGGCCGACCCGCGCTGCAAGGTGATGATCTTCATGGGCAAGACCGACCCGGATAACCCGGAGCGCCACCGCCAGCAATCGATGATCGTGGTGCCGACCGATACCCCGGGCGTGACCATCGTGCGCGACATGCACGTCTTCGGCTACGACGATGCGCCGCACGGCCACGCCGAGGTCCTGTTCGAGAACGTGCGCGTTCCGCTCGACCACATCCTGCTCGGCGAAGGCCGCGGCTTCGAGATCGCCCAGGGCCGCCTGGGGCCGGGCCGCATCCACCATTGCATGCGCCTGATCGGGCGCGCCGAGATGGCGCTGGAGGCGATGTGCCGACGCACCCTCGAGCGCGTCGCCTTCGGGCGCAAGGTCGCCGACCAGGGCGTCTGGCGCGAGCGCATCGCCGAGTCGCGCATCCTGATCGACCAGGCGCGCCTGATGGTCCTGAATGCCGCCCATATGATGGACACGGTGGGCAACAAGGTGGCGGCGCGCGAGATCGCGATGATCAAGGTGATCGCGCCGAACATGGCCTGCAAGGTGATCGACTGGGCGATCCAGGCCCACGGCGGCGCCGGCGTCAGCCAGGACTTCGGCCTGGCCCAGGCCTATGCCAGCGCCCGTTCGCTGCGCCTGGCCGACGGCCCGGACGAAGTGCACCGCAACGCCATCGCCAAGCTGGAGCTGGCGCAATATCGCTGAACTAGTCGCTGAAGTTACCGCTGAAGTTACCGCTGCAGTCAAGGCTGACCTTAGCGCTGAACACAAGAGCAGAAGAGCGGCGCGAAGCCGCCTCCACACCACAGGAGACAAGATGTCGGAGCGCCACTTCCCATTCTGGCCCACGGGCCTGCCGCGGCACCTGAGCGTGCCGCAGACGAATTTGTACTACAACCTCGAGGTGTCGACGACCCGCTACCCGGACAAGACCTTCGCCATCTACTACGACACGCCGATCAGCTACAGCGAGTTCAAGGACGAGGTCGACGCCATCGCCGGCTTCCTGCAGGCCGAGTGCGGCGTGGGGCAGGGCGACCGGGTGCTGCTCTACATGCAGAACAGCCCGCAGTTCATCCTCGCCTACTACGCCATCCTGCGCGCCAACGCGGTGGTGGTGCCGGTCAACCCGATGAACCTGACCGAGGAACTGCGCCATTACGTCAGCGATACCGGCGCCTCCACCATCTTCGCGCCCCAGGACCTGGTCGAGCAGGTGCGGCCGCTGGTGGGCGAAGGCGGCCTGCGCCACGTCGTGGTTGCCGCCTATTCCGACTACATCGAGCGCGACACCGACCTCAAGGTGCCGGACTTCGTCGCCGCCCCGCGCCGCGCGATCGAGGGCGAGGGCATGGTGCTGTGGAGCGACATGCTGGCGCGCGGCTGCCGCCCGGGTCCGCTGACGGCCGGCCCGGACGACCTGTGCTGCATGCCCTACACCTCGGGCACCACCGGCAATCCGAAGGGTTGCATGCATACCCACCGCAGCGTGATGTACAACACGGTGGCCGGCGTGCAGTGGTTCGGCGCCCAGCAGGATTCGATCGCCCTGTGCGTGCTGCCCTTCTTCCACGTGACCGGCATGCAGGGCGGCATGAACGGCTCGATCTTCATCGGCGGCACCGTGGTCATCCTGTCGCGCTGGGACCGCGACACGGCGGCCGAGTGCATCCGGCGCTATCAGGTGAATTCGACCCAGCTGATCTCGACCATGGTGGTCGACATGCTGTCTAGCCCGCGCGTGGCAGAATACGATTTGTCGAGCATCCGGCGCATGAGCGGCGGCGGCGCCGCGATGCCGGACGCGATCGCGCAGCGCATGCAGGACCTGATGGGAGTGAAGTACGTCGAGGGCTACGGCATGTCCGAAACCATGGCGCCGACCCACATCAACCCCGGCGAGCGGCCCAAGAAGCAGTGCCTCGGTATTCCGATCTGCGACGTCGACGCACGCGTGGTCGACCCCGACACCATGCGCGAACTGGCGGTGGGCGAGGTCGGCGAGATCGTCGTGCACGGGCCGCAGGTGATGCAAGGCTACTGGAACAATCCGCAGGCGACGAACGAGACCTTCGTCGAGATCGACGGCAAGCGCTTCTTGCGCACCGGCGACCTGGGACGGGTCGACGAGGACGGCTACTTCTTCATGGTCGACCGCCTGAAGCGCATGATCAACGCCTCCGGCTACAAGGTCTGGCCGGCCGAGGTCGAGTCGCTGATGTACCGGCACCCGGCGATCCGCGAGGTGTGCGTGGTGGCGGCGCAGGACGAGCGCCGCGGCGAGACGGTGAAGGCGGTGGTGGCGCTGAAGGACGGCTTCGCCGGCAGCGTCAGCGAAGAGGACATCATCGCCTGGGCGCACGAGAACATGGCCGCCTACAAGAGTCCGCGCATCGTGGAGTTTCGCGAGGCCTTGCCGAAGTCCGCGACGGGCAAGGTGCAATGGCGCGACCTGCAGGGCAAGCGCGAGGCGATGGCGGGATGACCCCGCCCCGCGCATCATGCGGTAACAATGAAAAAAGCCGGCTGGGCGCAAACCCAGCCGGCTTTTTCTCGTCCATGAGGAGCGATCAGAACATGTGCATGACGCCCACGGTCAGGCGGTTCGCCGAATCGCTGCCGACGGAGACGAAGCCCTGCGCCAGGTTGATGTCGGTGGCCGACACGATGCGGTCGGTCGCAGCGTGGCCGTACGAGAAGTAGGCGGTGCTGCGCTTGCTCAGCGCGTAGCGGGTGATGAAGATGTACTGCTGCGAGTCGTCCTTCACGTCGCCCGAGCGGCGGGTGTTGTAGAAGGCGCCGGTCAGGGTGATGGCCGGTGCCACCGGGAAGTCGACGCCGGCGCCGAAGACGCTGATCTTGCGGCCGGTGCTGTCGAGCTTGTTCTCCGAATAGGTCGACTTCAGCACGGCGCGCGACATGGTGTACTTGACGCCGATCGCATGCGAGTGCAGGAGGTCGGGACTGACCGCGAGGTTCGTCGGGTTGTTCTTCATGCGGGCATAGGCGCCGTACAGGTTCAGCGGACCGGCATTGTAGAAGGCCGAGGCGCCCACGTAGGAGTTGCGCTGCGAATCGCCCGCCTGCTCGCCGAAGGCGCGCATCAGCGCGAAACCGAAACCGCTGAAGGACGGCGAGACGTAGCGGATCGAGTTGTTCTGGCGCAGCGCGGTGCCGCTGCCGTTGGCGCCGTAGGCGCCGTAGACGCCGGCGTGGTTCATCGCGGCGAACAGCACGTTCGGGCTGGTGGCGGCGAAGGCCAGGCCCATCGGGTCGGCCATGCCGACCGACAGCACGCCCAGGATGTTCTGGCGGCCGAAGTCGATCGAGCCGAAGTTGCCGGTCAGGCCGACGGTGGCTTCGCGGTCGAACAGGCTGGTGGTCGAGGGGTTGCCGGTGGGGACGCCGGCGCCGCCGGTGTCGTTGAGCAGGGTGCCTTCCAGGCCGAAGCGGGCCTTCAGGCCGCCGCCCAGGTCTTCCACGCCCTTGAAGCCCCAGCGCGACACCTGCATCTGGCCGGCTTCGACCGTGGTGCGGCCGCCGTTCGGGCCGTCATTGTTCACGTGGGTGATGCCGGCATCGACGATGCCGTAGATGGTGACGCTGGTTTGCGCCGACGCGGCGGACATGCAGGCGCAGAGCGCGGCCATGGCGATGATGTGCTTCTTCACAGATGCTGTCTCCTCATTTTTATGATGCTCGGCCCCGGCGAGGCCGAACGCACTAGAGCTGCATAGCGGCACTGTTTCTCTTGGTGGAACTCAGCCGTCTATAGTGAAGCTCTATTTTCATGTGACAACACTGTCAACAATTATTAATGGGTAATTGGCAGGGCTGGAGGGCGCCGCGTTGTTTTGTCTCCTTGCATCCACATGCGAGGTAAATAGCAGCTAAAAAGCGGGGAAAAGACGGGAAAATCGTTCTGCTGTGCGAAACCGCACGACGATGTGTCGACCCGCGCACAGCGGGTGTGCGCGGCGTTCGCGCCGGACGCGCCGGCCGGCGGCATTCAGGCCGGGTGCGCGGCGAGGAACTCGCTTGCCAGGCGCAGGATGCGCGCCGGTTGTTCGCGATGGGGAACGTGGAAGGCGCCGCCGATGATCTCGACGCGGGCACCGGCGCCGGCGAGGCGGGCGATGGTGGCGGGATGGCGCGCCGTGCCGAATTCGTCGTGC
>DOUW01000132.1:0-186 GCA_003520365.1 Massilia sp. | reverse complement strand
CTCTTCGCTTCCCGGATCCCGGCCAGGGTGCGCTCTTCGACAAAGGCCTGGGCCGACTCGGTGACCAGCGCGAGGCACTGCTCCGGATGGCGCGCCGCGCAGTGCACGGCCATGCCGCCGCCGACGCTGTGGCCGAAAGCGGCGAAGCGGCCGAAGTCCAGTTCCCGTTGCAGCGCCGGCAGCGCG
>DOUW01000131.1 GCA_003520365.1 Massilia sp. | reverse complement strand
GGCATGGGCCACGAGGACGTGCACCGCGTGACGGCACTGATCAAGAAGGTGTCCCAGGGCCGCACCATCCTGATGGTCGAGCACAACATGAACGTCGTCTCCGGCATCTGCGACCGCATCTCGGTGCTGCAGCGCGGCGCCATGCTGGCCGAAGGGACGTATGCCGAGGTATCGAAGAATCCGCAGGTGATGCAGGCCTACATGGGCAGCGCCGACGGCGAACTGGAAGGAGCCCACGCATGAGTCCAGCCGCCAACGCCGCCGCGCTCGAGATCAGCAACCTGCAGGCCTGGTACGGCGAATCGCACATCCTGCACGACATCGGCTTCACGGTGGCCCAGGGCGAAGTCGTCACCCTGCTGGGCCGCAACGGCGCCGGGCGCACCACCNNTGCCCGGAAGAGCGGGGCATCTTCTCCTCGCTGTCGACCGAGGAAAACCTGCTGCTGCCGCCGGTGCTGCCGAAAGCCGGCAGCGCGATGTCGCTCGACGAGATCTACGAGATGTTCCCCAACCTGTACGAGCGCCGCCACAGCCAGGGCACGCGCCTGTCGGGTGGCGAGCAGCAGATGCTGGCGGTGGCGCGCATCCTGCGCACCGGCGCGCGCCTGCTGCTGCTCGACGAAATCTCGGAAGGCCTGGCGCCGGTCATCGTGCAGAGCCTGGCGCGCATGATCACCACGCTCAAGGGCAAGGGCTACACGATCGTCATGGTCGAACAGAATTTCCGCTTCGCCGCGCCGCTGGCGGACCGGTTTCACGTGGTCGAGCACGGCCAGATCGTCGAGACCATCGGCGCCGCCGATCTCGACGCGCGGATGCCGGTGCTGACCGAGCTGCTGGGAGTTTAAGCAGAGGCTTCAGCAACAGACGTTTTTTCACGCTTCACATACAACAACGGAGACAAGATGAAACGCACGACCCTCGCCCTCGCCACCGCCGCCGCCTTTGCCGGCTTCGCCGTCCCCGCGCATGCCCAGATCAGCGGCGACACCATCAAGATCGGCATGATTACCGACCTGTCCGGCGTCTATTCCGACGTCGACGGCAACGGCGGCGCCGAAGCCGTGCGCATGGCGATCGCCGACCTGGGCGGCGCCGTCAACGGCAAGAAGATCCAGTTCATGGTCGCCGACCACCAGAACAAGCCGGACATCGCCGCCTCCAAGGCGCGCGAATGGTTCGACCAGCAGGGCGTCGACATGCTGATCGGCGGCACCAACTCGGGCGCCAGCCTGGCCATGGCCAAGGTTGCGGCCGAGAAGAAGAAAGTCTTCATCTCGATCGGCGCCGGCACCGCACAGCTGACCAACGAGCAGTGCTCGCCCTACACCGTGCACTACGCCTACGACACCGTGGCGCTGGCGCGCGGCACCGGTTCCGCAGTGCTGAAGCAGGGCGGCAAGAGCTGGTATTTCCTGACCGCCGACTACGCCTTCGGCCAGTCGCTCGAGAAGGACACCTCGGACGTCATCAAGAAGAACGGCGGCACCGTGATGGGCAGCGTCAAGCACCCGCTGTCGGCCTCGGACTTCTCGTCCTTCCTGCTGCAGGCGCAATCCTCGAAAGCGCAGGTGCTGGGCCTGGCCAACGCCGGCGGCGACACCATCAACTCGATCAAGGCCGCCAACGAGTTCGGCCTGACCAAGAAGATGAAGATCGCCGGCCTGCTGGTGTTCATCAACGACGTCCACACCCTCGGCCTGAACACCACGCAAGGCATGTACCTGACCGACGGCTGGTACTGGGACCAGAACGCCGACACCCGCGCCTGGGCCAAGCGCTACTTCGCCAAGATGAAGAAGCAGCCGTCGATGCTGCAGGCGGCCGACTACTCCGCGACCACCAACTACCTGAACGCGGTCAAGGCCACCGGCACCGACGACTCGACCAAGATCATGGAACACCTGAAGGCCACCAAGATCAACGACATGTTCGCCAAGAACGGCGTGATCCGTCCGGACGGCCGCATGGTTTACGACATGTACCTGATGCAGGTGAAAACGCCGAAGGAATCGAAGGGGCCGTGGGACTACTACAAGGTCGTCGCCACGATTCCGGGCGAGCAGGCGTACACGACCAAGGCCGAGACCAAGTGCGCGGCGTGGAAGTGATTGGTTTGCTCGCGTTCGACATCGATGCCACGTTGACGCGAGCCTGAGTTGAACGCGTGGGCGGCGCACCTGCCGCGTGTGCGCATCCCCCGGGTGTAGCCGCCCACCCTACGTCCTTCGCATAGTCGTAGGGTGGGCGGATCCTCCGCCCACGCGTTCGACGCACATTCGAATTACCCCGGCGCTTGCCGGCTTGGCGCCACCCAATGCCTTCGCTGGCGCCTCAACTGCTTCCGACTTAACCCCTGGTGCCTATGGAAATCTTCGGAGTCCCCCTGCAAGCCCTGATGAGCCAGCTCCTGCTGGGCCTGGTCAACGGTTCCTTCTACGCGATGCTCTCGCTGGGTTTGGCCGTCATTTTTGGCCTCTTGAACGTCATCAATTTTTCGCATGGCGCCCTGTACATGATGGGCGCCTTCATCGCCTTCATCGGCGTCAGCACCTATGAGCTGAACTACTGGATGATGCTGGTGCTCGCGCCGCTGGTGGTCGGCGCCTTCGGCATCGCCGTCGAGAAGACCATGCTGCGCTGGCTCTACAAGCTCGACCATCTCTATGGACTGCTGCTGACCTTCGGCATCACGCTGCTGCTGGAAGGCGTGTTCCGTTCCTTCTTCGGCGTCTCGGGCCAGACCCTGGACGTGCCCGAGCAGCTGGCCGGCGCCACCGACCTCGGCTTCATGATCCTGCCGAACTACCGCGCCTGGGTCGTTGCCGCCTCGCTCACGGTTTGCCTCGGCACCTGGTTCGTGATCGAAAAGACCCGCCTCGGCGCCTACCTGCGCGCCGGCACCGAGAACCCGAAACTGGTCGAGGCCTTCGGCATCAACGTGCCGCGCATGGTCACGCTGACCTACGGTTTCGGGGTCGCGCTGGCCGGCCTGGCCGGCGTGCTGGCGGCGCCCGTGATCAACGTCACGCCGCTGATGGGCTCGAACCTGATCATCGTCGTCTTCGCCGTGGTCGTGATCGGCGGCATGGGTTCCATTCTCGGCTCCATCGTCACCGGCCTGATGCTGGGCGTGATCGAGGGCTTCACCCGCGTCTACTATCCGGAAGGCTCGGAAGTGGTCGTGTTCGTGGTCATGGTCATCGTGCTGCTGCTGCGCCCGGCCGGCCTGTTCGGGAAGGAGAAGTAAGCATGAGCAAGAAAATCGGTTACGGCATCGCTCTCGCCCTGGCGCTGGCCGCGCCTTTCTTCGGCTATCCGGTGTTCCTGATGAAGCTG
>DOUW01000458.1 GCA_003520365.1 Massilia sp. | reverse complement strand
CACCCGCCGCTCGTGGCTCCCGGTCCGTGCCGGTCAGGCCGGGGCCGCGCGACGTCGTCCAGCGCGGCGCAGCGGCTGTCCAGGTCGACGTCCATGAAGAACGGCTCGGCGCCGATGGCCAGCAAGGCCGTGGTGGTGTACATGCCGGCATTGGCAACGGTCGCGACCCGGTCCCCGGCCGCCACGCCGAGCGCCATCAACCCCAGTTCGATCGCGTCGGTACCGTTGGCCACGCCGATGCATTCGCGCACGCCGAGGTAGGCGGCGAAATCCGCTTCGAACCGCCTTGCTTCCGGCCCCAGGACCAGCCAGCCGCTGTCGACCACCCGCTTGACGGCGGTCTTGATCTGGTCTTGTTAGTGCGCGATTCGTGCGGACAGGTCGTTAATTTGCTGCATCGGTTAAACCTTTGATGACCACGTGCCGGGCACGTGGCAAGTTGAAATTGGAATGGTTCGGTGTGGCCGCACTCCTGCCCGGCCCGTGCGGGAACGCTTGCCGCCGGGGCACGGCGCTTGCCTGCCGCTTAGCCGCCGCGTTCCTGGAGCACCTGCAGCAGGTATTTGCCGTAGCCATTTTTCCCCATCGACGCGGCCAGCCTGGCCAGGTCCTCGGCGCCAATATAATTCTTGCGAAACGCAATCTCTTCTGGACAACACACTTTCAGGCCCTGGCGCTTTTCGATGGTGGCGATGAACTGCCCGGCATCGAGCAGGGAATCATGGGTGCCGGTGTCGAGCCAGGCGGTCCCGCGGCCCATGAATTCGACGTCCAGTTGCCCGCGTTCCAGGTAGATCCGGTTGATGTCGGTGATTTCGTATTCGCCGCGTGCGGAAGGCGCGAGGGCTGCGGCGATATCGCAGACCTCGGCGTCATAGAAATACAGGCCGGTCACCGCATAGTTGGACTTGGGCACAGCCGGCTTTTCCTCGATGCTGGTCACCCGCCGCCCGCTGTCGAACGCGACGACGCCGTAGCGCTCCGGATCCTGCACGTGATAGGCAAAGACCGTCCCGCCCTCGGTGCGCTCGCCGGCCGAACGCAGCTTCGTTTCCAGGTCGGTCCCATAGAAGATGTTATCGCCGAGGATCAAGGTCGACGGGGCGCCGTCCAGGAAGGAACGTCCGATGACGAATGCCTGCGCCAGGCCCTCGGGCGCCGCCTGCACCGCATACTGGAGGCTGATCCCCCACTGGCTGCCATCGCCCAGGAGGTCGGCGAAGCGTTCGGTGTCCTCGGGCGTGGAAATGACCAGGATGTCGCGGATGCCTCCCAGCATCAGCGTCGACAGCGGGTAATAGATCATCGGTTTGTCGTAGACCGGCAGCAGCTGTTTCGACACGCTGCGTGTCACGGGATACAGGCGCGTACCCGATCCGCCGGCGAGGATGATGCCCTTGCGCCGCGGTTGGCCGCTCATTGCGGCACCTCGGACGCCGGTTCCCTGCGGTCGTCTTGTCGATCAGGACTGATGACAGGCTCCTCGCTTCCCGCCATCCGGTCGAGAACACGGTTCGAGCCAATGAAGCCAGCCCCACCTGTTACGATAATCATTCAAGTTTCCAAGCAGTTTGATGGATCGGCCAAGATAAGCTTCGGCACCGTCGGCGTCCCGGATCGGCCACGACGCCTGGACAGGCAATAGTTGAATCCTAGCATGATGTTCTGGGGTCATCCAATTGCCAAGCCGCTTACCCGGCACAATGCCGAAAACCGACATTTCGGCCGACATAAACACAGGCATTCAACAAACATCACCCTGTAACCAATATACCTCATGCCGCTGCAAACCCTGCACCGGCGCCGCCTGGGCCTGAGCGGCAATCCGGTCCCGCGCTTGCGCACCGCTTGCGTGAAACCACGCACAGTCGGCCTGCCTCGCCTCGGTTAGCATGGAGCATCCCCGGCTTTTACTCTGGGTGCATGTTGGCTACCCAGGAAAACCACAATGGCAACCGGATCACACCGCGAAGACGACGACAAGAAAGACCTCGACCCGCAGGGCGACGGCCAGAGCGTCGGCGTGCCGGCCGACGGCGAGCTCGAAGGCTCGGCCTTCAATCCGCTGGGCAATCCCGGCATGCGCCACTGGCAGGCCAGCTACATCGACAAGGCCGGCCTCGAGGACCGCGGCAACATCTTCTTCGCCGCCGTCGAGATGACGCGCATGCCGATGCTGGTAACCGATCCGCGTCAGCCGGACAACCCGATCGTCTTCGTCAACCGCGCCTTCCTCGACCTGACCCTGTACGACGAGCAGGACGTCATCGGCCGCAACTGCCGCATGCTGCAGGGCCCGCAGACCGACCCGGCCACGGTCGCCGAGATCCGCGCGGCCGTCGCCGAGGAGCGCGCCGTCGCGCTCGACATCCTGAACTACAAGGCCGACGGCACGCCGTTCTGGAACGCCCTCTACCTGGGCCCGATCTTCGACCAGGAAGGACATTTGCTGTACTTCTTCGCCTCGCAGATGGACGTGACCGAACGCCGCGCCACCGAGCAGTCCTCGATGCAGGCCCAGAAGATGGAAGCGATCGGCCAGTTGACGGCCGGGATGGCGCACGACTTCAACAACCTGCTGCAGGTCATCAACGGCAACCTGGAGCTGGCCCTGCTCGGCATTGGCGGCAACCCGAATGCCAGCGAACCGATCCGGCGCGCCCAGCGCGCCGCCATGAAAGCCGGCAAGCTCACCCAGCAATTGCTGACCTTTGCGCGCAAGCAGCGCCTCGAGCCGCGTCGCGTCAACCTGAATTCGTTGCTGGTCGAGTTCTCGGAAATGCTGGTGCGTACCTTGGGCGACAAGGTCGAGCTGCATCTCGACCTGAAGCCCGGACTGCCTTATTGCACGCTCGACCCCACGCACCTGGAAATGGCCCTGCTCAATGTCCTGATCAACGCGCGCGATGCGATGCCGCAGGGCGGCAAGGTCAAGGTCGGCACCTCCCTGCTGCGCCACGGCGGCGGGGACGGCAGCCACGTGGTCATCTGCGTGATCGACGAGGGCGAAGGCATGACGCCGGAGGTGATGCGGCGCGCGACCGAACCCTTCTTCACGACCAAGGGTCCGGGAACCGGACTCGGCCTGGCCATGGTGCACGGCTTCGTCCAGCAGTCGCACGGCCGGCTCGAGATCGACAGCGTGCCGAACCAGGGCACCACGATTCGCATGATCTTCCCGCTGGCCCAGCAGTCGGGCATGGAGATCATGGCCGACCGGGTGGGGAACAAGGGCATGAACTGGAGCCCGGAAGCGATCCTCGGCCGGAAAACCATCCTGGTGGTCGACGACAGCCACGACGTGCGCGAACTGGCGGAAAACCACCTGCGCGACCTCGGCTACCGGGTGCTGGCGGCCCAGAGCGGCGAGGAAGCGGTGGAACTGGTCGAACGCTACGGCGACATCGACCTGCTGTTCAGCGACATCATCATGCCAGGGGGGATGAACGGCATCCGCCTGGCCGAACTCGTGCGCGAGCGCCAGCCCGACGTGCCGGTGATCCTCGCCACCGGCTACATGAGCGAACTGCCGGTCACGGCCAACGCCGGTCCGACCTGGACGACCATGGCCAAGCCCTACCGCCTCGCCGACCTCGCCGAGCGCATCCGCATCTCGCTGAAGGTCGAGGCCCGCAAGGGCTCGGCATCCGGCTTCCAGCACGAAGGATAATTTTGAAACGCATCCTGTTGGTCGAGGACGACCCGGCCGTCAGCTACATCCTCCAGCGTTACCTCGAGGCTGCCGGCTTTGCCGTGCTGGCGGCCGGCGGCGGCAAGGAGGCGCTCGGCCTGTTCGCCTCCTCCTCCATCGACCTGGTCGTCACCGATTACCGCATGCCCGGCATGAACGGCGAGGAACTGCTGCTCGAACTGCGCGCCCGGCGCCCCACCCTGCCGGCGCTGATCGTGTCCGCCTATGGCCACGAACTGTCGATCCGGATTCCGGGCGTGCCGGTACTGTCCAAGCCGGTCGATCCGGGAGTGCTGGTGGAACTGGTGAACAACCTGCTGCTGGATGCGGAGACGGTGGCATTGAACAAGGCGGACAGCGCCGGTTGACGAACAGGCGCGGACGCATGCCCGTAGCCTGGCCGATGCATGGGCACGACACGCTGCTCAGCCGCGCGCGGGCAATCCGGGCGACGGCGCCGGCACGTCCGGATTGGCGGCCACCCATGCCATGAACAACTGGTAGCCCACGGTGAGCAGGACCGCGCCTACGAACATTCCCATGATGCCGGCGCTCGCCAGGCCGCCCAGCGCGCCGATCAGGATGACCGGCATCGGCGCATGGACACCCCGCCCCAGCAGGAGCGGCTTGAGCACGTTGTCGAGCATGCCGGCGACGAGCAGCAGCACGGTGTAGGCGATGGCCGGCGTGGTGGCGTAGTCGCCGCTCGCCCAGAGGTAGACGATGACCGGCAGGGTCACCAGCGCTGCCGGGACCTGGGCGATGCCCAGCACCAGGACCAGCAAGGCGAGCACGCCGGCAAACGGTATGCGGGCAGTCACCATCACCAGACCGACGACGATGGCCTGGATGAACGCCACCCCGAGCACGCCCAGCGCCACCGCACGGATCGTCTCGGTGGACAGCCTGGCGAATTCGTCGCCGCGCCCGACGCCCACGATGCGGGCGAAGATCGCACGGATGCTGTCGGACCCGGTCTGGCCGAAGGCCATGATGATGCCCGCCACGATGAACGAGGCCAGGAACAGCAGCGCCCCGCTGGCCATGCTGGCGACCACCCCCAGCGCCATCCTGGCCAGGCCGCCGAGTTGCGGCTGCACGCTGCGCACGAATGCCGGCAGGTCCGTGTGCGCCTGCGACCAGAAGCCGTGGATGCGTTCGCCGACGACAGGCCATCCGGCCACCGTCGACGGCGGGGCCGGAATCCTGATCACGTTGCCGCGCACGCTGACGATGAAGTGCTGGGCCGATTCGCCCACCGAGGACATCAGCACGGCAGTCGGCAAGCCGATCAGGACGATCCCGCCCACCACCATCAGGGTGGCAGCCAGCCCCTGCCGCCCACCCAGCGCGCGTGCCAGCCTTTGATGGCCCGGATACAGGGTCACCGCCAGGATCAGGGCCCAGACCATCAGCGAAATGAACGGCGAGAACACCCGGTAGCACAAGGCCGCCAGCGCGAACGCCAGCCCGGCCCGGATGAAGACGTCCAGCAGCTTCCTGAACAGGCGTTGTTCGAGATCCGGATCGGGCGCATAGGGCGCATTCATGGCGCGGCTCCTTGACAAGGGTATGCACGAACCGGACTCGATGATGCTCGATGGGCCAACATGCCTGCATCGCTCGAAGAGCGCGGCGATGCATCCGGCGCCCGGATCTGCGCTGCATTGTAGGAATGCTGTTCTGTGCGGTGCAATTGGACCTTGGACCATGGCGGGCATGCGTGTTTAGCGCGATGCGCCGAGTATGCTGGCTTGAAGTCTCTTGACGTCTGCCCACCAACTGATTGACGGTGTGCAATTCTCATTTCCTCAAGAGCTGGATACTCCTCTGATCATTTGGAGGAGACGCCATGGCTATCGATGTGTACTTGCAGATCGACGGTATCAAGGGTGAGTCGCAGGACGCGAATCATCAGGAATGGAACGAATTTCTGGCCTTCGGCTACGATGCGTAACCCGTTCAGATGCCGGACGGCTGCCGTTTTGCTCGCCGTGCTGCTCGCAGGTGCCAGCCAAGCGCAGAACCACGATAAGGAACATCCGTTCCGGATGCCGGGAACGCCTGCGAAAGTCGTGCCGGCACCAACGCCTTGGATGAGCGGTGCACAGTTGTTGCAACAGCTGGACCCGCCAGTTCGGACAGCCAACCGCCAGGCGACGGTCGACGAAGCCACCAGATATCTCATGGGGATTCACGACGCCACTGAGAGCGGGCTTTGGTGCTACACGGACGGACGACCGAGACCAACGCCGAAGCAGTCGCCGAAGACCATGCGCTCCAGCACGTTGGCTTATCTGCGCAAATTGCCGGCAGAAAGACTGAACGAAAAGGCGGCTGTGCTGATAATCCGGATGTGGCAGGAAAAGTGGCCATGCCCGCCTGATGGATGCTGCCCCGGTCGCGGCTACTGAGCACCAGGAGGCACGACAGGCCGCTTTACCGCCCGGCTATTCGCAAGTCAGCTTCGCGTCCTGCGGCCTGCTCTTCACTTCCCGAACGCGGAGCACGCAACGTTGAACACTGTCGTTGGGCTTCACTTCGACCCAGCGCTGCGTCCCGCCAATAGCGCCGTATTCACACACAAGCCACTGCACGTTTAACGGCAGCTCGACGCGATAGCCGCCCTTTTCGCCGAAGCGTACGCCCTGGATTTCGGTCTGCTTGTCGAAGTAAGCGCCGACACCTGCGAGCGGCTTGCCTTCCGAAGCCTTGGGGCATTCAACCGTTTTAGCGACCACCGGCTGGAGGCACATTGCAAACAAGATGAAAAGAATGGTCTTCATGGCACGTTCACGATGTAATACTGTTCCGCGTCGTCGCTCGGCCGGATATGGAACCGCTCGCTTTGCTCCGCCGTCCAGGCATTCTTGTTCCGCCTCGCTACAGTCTTGCCCTGCCACTGGTCGAGCACCCAAAAATGCGTATAGCCGCCGCCCGGCCGCCTGTTGCCGAATTCGAGAAAGATCGCGACATGGTAGCCATGTTGATTCGGGAAGCGTGCCCGGCCGTTCTCGAATTTGAAATTGGCGATCACTGTGCCCGGAGCAATGTGGCTTTGCTCGATCACTCTCGCGCCGGCTTGCCATTGGCTGGTGTGACCGACGCTTGTCACTGCTTGCGGAAAGGCGACGCACTCTTGATCCCTGCCGGCGTAACGTCCTAGATACTTTGCCAGCAGCTCGCCAAGGTCGCCTTCGTAGAGAACGGGCCGCATGGGCCGGCCTCATGCCGCAATCTTGTTGGTAGCGGCATCCCACCCGCCAGAGGTATTGCCGCTCGCGCCGCCGGCAACTTTCTGTTGCGTATAGCTCCATTTGATCTTCGAATAAGCGAGAGACACACGCTCGGTCAGAATGCCGCCGTCGCCGCATGACGGGCTGACGGACGACACCATGACATTCTCGAGCTCGATGCTGTAATACTTGATGGGCTCGCCATTGCCATCCGCGCGCATGAACTCGAACTTGGCCTTGGGAATGGTTTTGCCGGTTGCACAGGTCTGTTGCAGCAGCGGCGACGAGAGATCGGCCAGCTTCTTGAACGAGATTTCCGACAGCTCGGCCTTGCCGGCAGTATGGCCGGACGAAGAGATCGACAGTGCGCGCGGCTGGTGAACGCTCCAGTCCACATTCGACACTTCGATCCAATCCTTATGTTTCGAGTCGGCGCTTTCGCCTTTGATGCCGTCGATCTGCAAGTATGCGTCGTTTGCCATGTTCATGCCTTGGTAGTGAATGAGAGAGTCGTCATCATCCGGCTTTGGCAGGCTGGACATTTAACTCGGATCAACAACCCAAAGCAGTGGTCGCCAAGGTGGGGATTGGCTTAATCTCGCGCAGCCCTACCACTAAAGGCGTCCCTCGCGACCATTTGACGCACCGAACCGCGAAGTGTATCCGCAGGAAAAGTAGTTGCTCTGTCATCACGATTGGCGTCGCCAACACCACCACCGACGGGCGAACTGACGCATGAGGACGGAAAATCCCGCGAGAACCAAAGCTGCGGCCCCCCGTCGCCAGACTCGCTGTCCGGCTCGGCATTCCAACACCTCGCAGCCCAGCCGATGCGGTTAAAATGACGGTCTTGGCAAGTCAATGCCCCTGCCTCACCGAATACGACCGACATGACCACCGTTTCATCCGACATCAACGCCGCCGCAGTCAAGAGCAGTCCGGCAGAAAAAGTCACACCCATGATGCAGCAATACCTGCGCATCAAGGCCGACTACCCGACCATGCTGGTGTTCTACCGGATGGGCGACTTCTACGAACTCTTCTTCGAAGACGCCGAAAAGGCCGCGCGTATCCTCGGCATCACGCTGACCGCGCGCGGTTCCTCGGGCGGCAATCCGATCAAGATGGCGGGCGTGCCCTTCCATTCGCTCGATCCCTACCTGGCCAAGTTGGTGAAACTCGGCGAATCCTGCGCGATCTGCGAGCAGATCGGCGACCCGGCGCTCTCGAAAGGCCCGGTCGAGCGCAAGGTGGTGCGCGTGGTCACGCCGGGCACCCTGACCGATTCCGACCTGCTGCCCGAGAAGGCCGAGCGCCCGCTGCTGGCGGTCTGCACGCTGGCGCAACGTAAAAATGTGACCGTCGGCCTGGCCTGGATGTCGCTGGCCAGCGGCGCGCTGCGCCTGATGGAGTTCTCCGGCGACGAGCGCACCGTCAACACCCGCCTGGCACAGGAACTGGAACGCATCGCGCCGGCCGAGATCCTGCGCGCCGACGACGGCGACCTGTTCGAGGACAGCCCGGTCGCCCACACCCAGCGCGTGCCCGAGTGGCATTTCGACGTGGTCAAGGGTCACAAGGCGCTGGTCGACCAGCTGGCGGTGGCGACGCTGACCGGCTTCGGCGCCGACGGCCTGGGCGCCGCCTTCGGCGCGGCCGGCGC
>DOUW01000456.1:16120-16269 GCA_003520365.1 Massilia sp. | reverse complement strand
CCAGCTGCGCCAGGCGGTTGCGTCCGCACTGCTCGGACGCCGCGACGATCACGCCCTGCCAGTGGGCGTGGCGTTTCTCCGCGCGCTCGCCCGACAGGCGCACCACGCTGCGCTGGGCCGCCAGCGGTTGTACCGCCGCCACGCCCAGC
>DOUW01000456.1:5076-16114 GCA_003520365.1 Massilia sp. | reverse complement strand
CCGCCTTCTCGACGATCCAGTCCATCTTCGACCCTTCCGGCAGGCCCTGGGCCAGCGTCACCGCATAGGGCAGCTCGGCCTCGACCGCTTCGTGCGCGCCGACCAGTGCGCTCGCCCGTTTCTTCCCGATGTCGGCCAGGGTCGCGGCGTACTGGCCGCCGCTGCCGTCGAACAGCGTCAGCGCGGCGCCCGGCTGCAGCCGTACCACGTGCAGGTGATGGGCGACGGACTCGGGCAGGTCGACGGTGGCGCCGGGGCGTAGCGGCTGCGGACAGTAGAAGCGGGGCATGCGTTTCCTATATAGAGACAGTAGAGACAGGCAAAAACCTGCATTTTAATTCGGCAGGGTGGGGCTCTGGTAAAATAACGGGCTACGGCCCGCTGCAGGCCTCCGCTTTCCAATCCAGACCCCCTGCATCCGATGAAATCTACGCAAACCACCACCTTGATGGCCAACGCGATCCGCGCGCTGGCGATGGACGCTGTTCAAAAAGCCAACTCCGGCCACCCGGGCATGCCAATGGGCATGGCCGAGATCGGCGTTGCGCTGTGGGACAAGCACTACCGCCACAACCCGGCCAATCCGGGCTGGTTCAACCGCGACCGCTTCCTGCTGTCGAACGGCCACGGCTCGATGCTGCACTATGCGATGCTGCACCTGGCCGGATACGACCTGACGATGGACGACCTGCGCGACTTCCGCCAGCTCCATTCGAAGACCGCGGGCCACCCGGAAGTCGGCATCACGCCGGGCGTGGAAACCACCACCGGTCCGCTGGGCCAGGGCATCGCCAACTCGGTCGGCATGGCGCTGGCCGAATGGCTGCTGGGCTATGAATTCAATCGTCCAGGCTACGACGTGGTCGACCACTACACCTACGCCTTCCTGGGCGACGGCTGCCTGATGGAAGGCATCTCGCACGAGGTGGCGTCGCTGGCCGGCACCCTGCGCCTGAACAAGCTGATCTGGCTGTACGACGACAACGGCATCTCGATCGACGGCCGCGTCGAAGGCTGGTTCACCGACGACACCCGCAAGCGCTTCGAAGCCTACGGCTGGAACGTGATCGGCCAGATCGACGGCCACAGCGTGGGCGCCGTGTCCGAGGCCATCGAACAGGCCAAGGGCTCGGACCGTCCGACCCTGATCATGTGCAAGACCATCATCGGCAAGGGCGCCCCGAACCTGGAAGGCGGCGACAAGGTCCACGGCGCCCCGCTGGGCGACAAGGAAATCGCGGCCGTGCGCCAGCACCTGCTGTGGGACCCGATCCCGTTCGACATCCCGGCCGACATCTACACGGCCTGGGACGCCAAGGAACGCGGCGCGCAGTTCGAAGCCGAATGGAATGCCAAGTTCGCCGAATACCGCGCCGCCCATCCGGAGCTGGTCGCCGAATTCGAGCGCCGCATGAAGGGCGAGCTGCCGGGTAACTTCAACGAGGTGCTGGACGCGGCGATCGCCACCTGCATCGACAAGAAGGAAACCATCGCCACCCGCAAGGCTTCGCAGAACGCGATCCAGGCGCTGGCCCCGATCCTGCCGGAATTCCTGGGCGGCTCGGCCGACCTGACCGGCTCGAACCTGACCAACTGGAAGGAATCGGTCGCGGTGCGCTCGGGCATCCCGGGCAACCACATCAACTACGGCGTGCGCGAGTTCGGCATGGCCGCGATCCAGAACGGCGTCGCCCTGCACGGCGGCTTCATCCCGTTCGGCGCTACTTTCCTCACCTTCTCGGACTACAGCCGCAATGCCCTGCGCATGGCCGCGCTGATGAAGATCCGCTCGCTGTTCGTGTTCACCCACGACTCGATCGGCCTGGGCGAAGACGGTCCGACCCACCAGTCGATCGAACACGTCTCCTCGCTGCGCCTGATCCCGAACCTGGACAACTGGCGTCCGTGCGACACCGTCGAATCGCAAGTGGCCTGGGGCGCAGCAGTGCAGCGCAAGGACGGCCCGTCGACCCTGATCTTCTCGCGCCAGAACCTGCCGTTCATGGAGCGTGACGCAGCCGCCGTCGCAAACGTCGCCAAGGGCGGCTACGTGCTGCGCGACGCCGCCGATGCGAAAGTGATCCTGATCGCGACCGGTTCGGAAGTCGAGCTGGCGGTCAAGGCCGCCGATGCGCTGGCGGCCGAGGGCGTCGCCGCGCGCGTGGTCTCGATGCCATCGACCGACGTGTTCGAGCGCCAGGACGCTGCTTACAAGGCAAGTGTGCTCACCCGTGGCGTTCCGCGTGTCGCCATCGAAGCCGGCGTGACCGACTTCTGGTACAAGTACGTGGGCCTGGAAGGCGCGGTGGTCGGCATCGACACCTTCGGCGAATCGGCGCCGGCGCCGGTGCTGTTCAAGCACTTCGGCTTCACCGTCGAGAACGTCGTGGCGAAGGCCAAGGCGGTCATCGCGGCGTAATAGTTTCAACAGGGGCTGCCGTCGAGGCGGCCCTTTTCATGTTCAGCATGTGCGTTGTGAAAAAAGTTTTTTTCTAATCAGGAGCAAAGCATGACGATCAAAGTTGCAATCAACGGTTATGGCCGCATCGGCCGCAACATCCTGCGCGCGTTCTACGAAGGCGGCAAGAAACAAGACATCCAGATCGTGGCGATCAACGACCTCGGCAACGCCGAATCGAACGCCCACCTGACCCGTTACGACACCGCCCACGGCAAGTTCCCGGGCACCGTCACGGTCGAGGGCGACAACATGGTCGTCAACGGCGACAAGATCCGCGTGTTCGCACAGCGTAACCCGGCCGAGATCCCATGGGGCGAGCTGGGCGTGGACGTCGTCCTCGAGTGCACCGGCTTCTTCACCACCAAGGAAAAGGCTTCGGCCCACCTGAAGGGCGGCGCCAAGAAAGTCATCATCTCGGCCCCGGGCGGCAAGGACGTCGACGCGACCATCGTCTACGGCGTCAACCAGGACGTGCTGAAGTCGACCGACACCGTGATTTCGAACGCATCGTGCACCACCAACTGCCTGGCCCCGCTGGTCAAGCCGCTGCACGACGCCATCGGCCTGGAAACCGGCCTGATGACCACCGTCCACGCCTACACCAACGACCAGGTGCTGACCGACGTGATGCACGAAGACCTGCGCCGCGCCCGTTCGGCCACCCAGTCGATGATCCCGACCAAGACCGGCGCCGCCGCCGCGGTCGGCCTGGTGCTGCCTGAGCTGAACGGCAAGCTGGACGGCTTCGCGATCCGCGTGCCGACCATCAACGTCTCGATCGTCGACCTGTCCTTCATCGCCAAGCGCGACACCACCGTCGACGAAGTCAACCAGATCATGAAGTCGGCTTCGGAAGGCGCCCTGAAAGGCATCCTGACCTACAACACCGATCCGCTGGTCTCGGTCGACTTCAACCACAACCCGGCATCGTCGAACTTCGACGCCACCCTGACCAAGGTCTCGGGCCGCCTGGTGAAGGTCTCGTCCTGGTACGACAACGAGTGGGGCTTCTCGAACCGCATGCTCGACACCACCGTCGCGCTGATGAACGCGAAGTAATCGTTCTTTCGGAAGAATAAAAAAACCCGTGCGGCGCGAGCCGCACGGGTTTTTTGTTGCCTGTACCTTGATTAGAACGTGTAGGTGCCACGCACGTAGAAGGTACGGCCGATCGCATCGGTGTAGCGCGGATCGTAGCCAGCCTGGAAGGTCTGGTCCTGGTAGCTCAGCGGCGGTTCGCGGTCGAACAGGTTACGCACGCCGAAGGTCACCCCGAAGCCTTTCGGCTGGGTCCAGGACAGGTAGCTGTCGACGGTGGTGTAGGACGCCACGCGGAATTCCGGATCCTGGTCGACATAGCCGGTCTTGTGGCGGGCCGTCAGGCCGGCGCCGAACTCGCCGCGGCTCCAGTTCACGCTTGCCGAGTGCTGCCAACGGAACACCGGACCCACGCCCGAGAAGATGCCGACGTTCTGGTTCCACTCGCCGCCTTCTTCGTTCTGGTACTCGTACCTGTGCACCCAGGTGCTGTTCAGGCCGAGGTTGAAGTTGCCCCAGTCGCCAGCGCGCAGGCGGTAGGCGGCGGTCAGGTCGACGCCGTCGGTCTTCAGGCCGCCCAGGTTCTGGGTGCGCAGGTCGACGTAGCCGCAGGTGGCCGGGTTCGGGCACTGCGAGCCGTCGGTCGACAGGTTGCCGGCGCCGTTGCGGTGGTACAGGCTGGCATACTTCGCCGGATCGGCGAACACGTCGTTCTCGCTGAGCGAACCGATCTGCTTCTCGAGCTCGATGCGGTACAGGTCGGCGCCCAGGGTCAGGTTGTTGATCGGCTCGAACACCACGCCGAAGGTGAGGTTTTTCGATTCTTCCGGATCGAGACTCTGGTTGCCGCCGAACAGCGCCTGGAACTGCTGGGCGCAATTGGTGGCCGGGCTCTTGCCCGGAATCGCAGTGCCGCCCGGGCAGTTGATCGGATCATCCTGCTGCGAAGTGTTGGTGTAGGTCTGGGCGGCGTTGATCTCGTACAGCGAAGGGGCGCGGAAACCGGTCGAATAGGAGCCGCGCACCAGCAGCGTGCTCGATGGCTGGTAGCGGAAGCCGAACTTCGGATTCGTGGTGCTGCCGAAATCGCTGTACTTGTCGTAGCGGACCGCTGCGGTCACGTCCAGGTTGGCGAGCACCGGCACGTTCAGCTCGGCGAACGCGGCGTACACGGTGCGCGAGCCGGCGTTGAACAGGTTGGGGTCGATGCCGGTGCTGGCCACGACTTTTTCCGCGTACTCGCTGTTGGCGCGGTTGCTGAAGTTTTCGCGGCTGGCCTGGCCGCCGAACGCCAGTGCGACGTTCTTGCCGGCGCCGACCCAGTCGCCCAGTTCGCGGCTGGCGCTGAAGTCGAAGGTCTTGGTCGTGCCCTTGGCGGTCTGGATCGTGCCGTCGAGGGCGGCGCTTTCGATCAGTGCCATGCCCTCGGCACTCTGCTCGCCGAAGGGGTTGATGATGCCGTTCAGGACACCGGCCGAGATGATGCCGCCGTCGCTGTAGCCCTTCAGCTTCGAGGTCACCTTGTTCTCGTTGTAGCTCAGGGCGGCCGTGTAGTCCCAGCCCGCCATCGCGCCCGACAGCGATGCGACGAAGCGCTGCTGGCGGTTGATGTCGTCGCCCGCGCGCACGCCGTTCGGCAGGTCACGCCACTTGACGTTCAGGTAGCCCGGCTGGACGCCCGGCGGCAAGCCGGTTTCGGCGACGAAGGTCGGGTCGATCGGGATGGTCGGCGCAATGGCGCCCGGGTTACCCGGGAAGTAGGGGTTCAGCGTGCCGTTCGGGCGCACGCGGTTCATGTACAGGCCGCCGTAGGGTACCGGCGCGATCTGGCTTTCGACGCGGCTGCGGCTGACCAGGTATTCCAGGCCCAGTTCATGGTTCTGCGGCAGCTTCAGCGTGCCCTTGAACAGGCCGGTGGCGCGTTCGCTCTTCGGGATGTAATCGACGAAGCTCGAGGTCGTCATGTAGCACGACAGGCCGTCGCCGGCCGGAATCAGGTTCGGCGCGCTGGTGCAGTCCGGGCCGGCCGGGTTGCCGACGTCGCCTTCCTGGAAATAGTTGGCCGGAGCAGTGGTCGGCGACAGGCCGCCCGGATAGCGCGTGTTGAACGGGCGCTGCAGGCCGCCGACGCTGTCCTGCTTCTGGAAGCCGCCGACGGCGAAGAAGTTGAAGCCGTCCGATGCGAGGTCACCGTAGCCGAAGCCGAGGTTGGCGTTCTTTGAGACGCCGCCCGGGTGTTCCGGCTTGTCGTAGCCGATGGTGGCGGTGCCGCCGGTGAAGTCCTTGCGGGTGATGAAGTTGATGACGCCGCCGACCGCGTCCGAGCCGTACAGCGACGAGGCACCGTCGCGCAGCACTTCGACGCGCTCGAGCGCGGCGAACGGGATCATGTTCAGGTCCGGCGCGGAACTGTCGAAAGCATTGTTGGCCAGGCGCCGGCCGTTGAGCAGCACCAGGGTCTTGTTGGCGCCGATGCCGCGCATGTCGGCGAAGGAAGCGCCGCCGGTGCTCAGGCCGACCACCTGGCTGGTTCCCTGCGAGGCCTGGACCGGGGCCAGGTTGGAGAGCACCTGTTCGACGGTGGTGAGACCCTGTTTCTTCAGTTCTTCCACCCGCACCACCGTGACCGGCACCGCGGTCTCGGCATCGATGCGCTTGATGGCCGAACCGGTCACGACGACGCGCTGCATCGCTTGTCCGGTGGTGTCCTGGGCCGCGGCTGGATTGACCAGCAGGGTGGCGCCAAGGGCGCCGGCGGCACAGATCAGACGCACAGACTGCGATAACACTCTTTCTTTGATCATCAACAAACTCCCCGTATCAGAAATGAGATACCCGCACCTTGGGCGCGAGGCTGTCAGTAATGAAACACGGGAAATGTAAATACGTCAATTTGCTTTGGATACATACGCAATATTGCGCTCGAAAATATCCAAAAAACAACATTGCCTTGCTGAGGGCTGGCATACAATGAAATGCTGCCCATCTTGCGGACGCGTGGCGCCGCGGTGCCGGCATACGATGCCGGGCGTGGAGGGCGCGGGCGGCGCATGCACCGCCGCGCAGGCGCAGGACGGGGCCTTATTTCGGCCAGGGCGTCAGGATCTCGAAACCGTTGGCGGTCACGGCGATCATGTGTTCCCACTGGGCCGACAGCGAGCCGTCGGCCGTGACCACGGTCCAGCCGTCGTCGAGCTGGTTGGTTTCCTCGGCGCCGATGTTGATCATCGGCTCGACCGTGAAGGTCATGCCTTCCTTCAGCAGCAGGCCGGTGTTCGGACGGCCGTAGTGCAGCACCTGCGGGTCCTCGTGGTAGACGCGGCCGATGCCGTGGCCGCAGTAGTCGCGCACCACCGAGTAGCCGGCGCTTTCGGCCAGCTTCTGGATCGCGTGGCCGACGTCGCCCAGGCGCGAACCCGGACGGACGGTGCGGATGCCCGCCATCATGCACTCGAAAGTGGTGTCGACCAGGCGTTTCGCCTCGGGGCTCGGGGTGCCGGCGTAGTACATGCGGCTGGTGTCGCCGTGCCAGCCGTCCTTGATCACGGTGACGTCGATGTTGATGATGTCGCCGTCCTTCAGGATCTCGTTTTCGCTCGGGATGCCGTGGCAGACCACGCCGTTGACCGAGGTGCACAGGGTTTTCGGGAAGCCGTGGTAGCCGACGTTGGCCGGCGTGGCCTTCTGCACCTTGCGGATGTATTCGTTGCAGCGCCGGTCGAGTTCCTCGGTGGAGACGCCGGGAACGACGTACTCGCCGATCATTTCCAGCACTTCGGCCGCGAGGCGGCCGGCGACGCGCATCTTCGCGATGTCCTTGTCGTTCTTGAGTTTGATTGCCATGTTTTGCTTGTTGGATAGCCGCGGCCGCGCCGCGCAATCCGTCATGATACCGCAGTGCATAAAAAATGCCCGCCAGGCGAACCTGGCGGGCATTTGCCCGACGCTTTAACGCGTCAGCTCTTCAGGCAAGGTCCTTGCGGACCCGCGCCATTAGAACGACTGGTTGTAGCGGACGTAGAAGAAGCGGTCGATCGGGAAGTCGGCATCGACGTACGACGACGAAGCAGCGCCCGACACGGTCATGCGTGGCTTCTTGTCGAACACGTTGTTGATACCAACCAGGACCTGGCCATTCCAGGCGGTCTTGTAGCCGACGCTTACGTCGTTATACGTGACGCTGCCCAGTTTGTTGTAGTTCTTGCCCCAGCTTGCTTCGCCGCCGATGTTCGAGCACTCGACTGCATTGGTCTTGAAGCAACGATCCTTCACGCCGCTGTAGTAGCGGGCGGTCCAGGTCGCGTTCCAGTTGCCCAGGTTCCAGTCCAGCGACAGGTTCGACTTCACGCGGTTGTAGAAGTACTGGCCGGCGTAGTCGGTCCACTCTTCGCCAGCAGCTTCCTGGTCGCGCAGCTTGTCGACGTAGCTGGTTTCCGAACGCACGCCGAACTGGCCGTAGGCGGTACGCTTCAGGCGGTAGGACAGCGACAGGTCGAGACCTTCGGTTTCCAGGATACCCTTGTTGGCGTTGCCGCGGTTCAGGGCGATGATCTGGCCGGTGGCCGGGTCACGCTTGAGCGCATCGCAGTAGCCCTGGATGCCCTGCACGTAGCAGTACTCGGCAACATCGGTCGCGCCAATGGCGGTGATGATGTTGCTGACCTTGATGTTGAACCAGTCGAGCGATGCCGAGAAGCCTGGCAGGAACGACGGGTTGTACACGAAGCCGATGGTCTTGGTCTTGGCCGTTTCCGGGGTCAGCTCGGCATTGCCGGCGCTGGCCATGAACGGATACGGGCTCTGGCCGCCACCGCCGCTGGTGATCGGCACGCCGGTCTGGTCGAGCTGGCGGAAGTTGGCGCCTGCGCCGGCTGCCGCGCAGCGTGCCGCGACGGCTGGGTCGCTACGCTGGCCGTACAGGGCATCGCAAGGATCCAGGTAGTCGTCGAAGGACTGCTGGCCGCCACCGAAGGTGTCGCCCAGTGCCGGAGCACGGAAGCCTTCAGCCCAGGTACCGCGGACCAGCAGGTCTTTGGTCGGTTTCCACATGAAGCTGGCTTTGCTGTTGGTGGTATCGCCGACGTTGCTGTAGTCCGAGTAGCGGGTTGCCAGGTTGATGCTCAGCAGTTCCGCAAACGGCAGGTCCTTCAGGATCGGTACGTTCGCTTCGAGGTAAGCTTCCTTGACGGTGTAGCGGCCGAAGGTCGGGTTGCCGGCCAGGTCGCTCGAGTAGCCCGATTGCTCGAACTGACCCGGGCGGTCGTAGCCGCGCACTTCGCGGTGCTCCAGGCCGCCGGCGATGCCGACGTTGCCTGCTGGCAGAGCGAAGACTTCACCGCCGATGTCGGCGGTTGCGCTGTTGACCGTGCTGCCATAGGTTGCCTGGCCGGTCGACATGACGTAGCGCAGTGCTTCCGGGGTCGAAGCCGACGGACCGCCTGCGATGTTGAACGGCACGCACTCGGCCAGGGCGATCGGGTTTGCAGCCGTGCCGCACTGGACGACGCCCGACGCGTTCATGAACGATGGGCCCAGGGCCTTCTTCAGGTTCAGCAGGTTGACGTTGCCGGTGCCCAGGGTCGAGCCCTTGACCGAGCTGTGGTTGTAGCCAACGCTCCAGTTCCACGGCATCGCGCGCATTTCGAAGTCGCCCGACAGGCTGGCGTCGACGTGGAAGGTATCGTTGCGGTTCTCGGTCACGCGCGGCACTTCGACGGTGCGGCGCTGGAACGACATGTCCTGTGCGGCGGCGGAGCCGACGACCGAGCTGCCGAGCGGGTTGTAGTAGCTGTCCTTGTCGATGTAGACCGGGTACGACGACTGGGTGCCGGTTTGCAGCGGATAGCCGGCGACCTGGGCGCTCGACTTACGCTGCGAGAACATCGCGGTGGTCTGGAACTGCATGCCGTACGGCAGTTCGACGGTGCCCTTGGTGAACAGGGTGTCGAGCTTGGTCGGCATCTGGAACATCATCTGCGAGGCGCTGTTGAACTTGTCGTTCACCAGGGAGCCGTCCCAGTCGTGGTAGTTGGCCAGGTCGCGCGAATCGGCGCCAACGCCGTCGCCCAGCGGGCCGCCGGTGTGGTTCAGCACCTTGTCGATGCTGCCGTCGGCGTTCCAGATATTGGCCCATGGGCCGCCGCCCAGGCCTTCGGTCGGGTACTTGTCGGTGCGCGGGTAAGCGGTGATCGGGCGGTCCTTGGCCCAGACCACGCCTTGCTCGGTGTGCGACAGGCCGAACATCAGCGAGACCTTGTCGCTGTTGGCGCCGGCGGTGATGGAGAAGTCCTTGCTCTTGCCGTCACCTTCCTGGTTGCGGCCGATGTAGACGCTGGCCTGGCCGCCTTCGAGGCGTTTTTTCAGAATGATGTTGACAACGCCGGCGATCGCGTCGGAGCCGTAGATCGACGAAGCGCCGTCTTTCAGCACTTCGATGCGGTCGATCATGGCCGACGGAACGGTCGACATGTCGGTGAAGCCGTCGACGGTCTGGGACCAGCGCTTGCCATCGACCAGCACCAGCAGGCGTTGCGAGCCCAGGTTGCGCAGGTTGATGTACTGACCACCGTTTTCACGGTTCGAGGTCAGCGAGCCGCCCTTGCTGAAGTCCGGCGAACCGGCCGACGACAGTTGATTCAGGATGTCGCCGACGGTAACCAGGCCGGTCTTCTGAATCTGTTCCTGGGTCATCACCTGGACCGGCTGGGCCGTTTCCAGGTCGACTTGGCGAATACGCGAACCGGTGACTTCGACGCGCTGCAGCGGCTGGGACGCTTCTTGGGCGTACGCAGCGTGCATGCCGAGGGTCATGCCGCCCAGGCAGATCGCGTGGATCGACCGGGACAAGATTTTTTCCATCATTTTGCAAAACTCCTTGGGGGTAAACACGCGGTGTCGCTCATAGGCAGCACCGCGACGGATGTGTCGCTCCAGCGACCAACTGAAAGATCAGACGACAAAACTTGCCTTTGAAAATCTTCCAACCTGTCAATGGAATCATCCGAAAGATATTCTTGTCAACAACTAGAAATTTAAATTTGATAATGTTGTAAAGAAGCGTATTTACGTTGGCATGTTTTCGAAATATATGCTTGACGTACGATGATTTTGCGATTTTGCCTAAGCAATGAAGGCTGAGTTATGCCGAATTTTACCGAACAAAATTTTTTGTGCAGTGCAAAAAACTCCTCCGAAAATGCGCTGATGGACTAAAGTTGTCGTTACAGTAATCAGGCTTGCTTCGGCTTGGATCGTGGCAATAAATGCACCAAAATGAAGCGCGGCAAGCTCCCCGGAAAACCCGAAGTTACAGAGCGAGGGCAGACCTTGGCGTGTGCCGAAATGGGGCAGCCGGATGTCGAAGCGCGTCGCGGCCAGTTCGTTTTCAGGGCACGAGGGTGGCACTGATCGGCATCGTGCCGATGTGCGGTGCGGTGCAAAAAAAGGCGCTGTCACCGTTCGCTGTGGATGAGCCCGATCGCAAGGCGAAACAACTGATCGGCAGAAGTAATCTTTCCGCCATCGAGCATCCGGCGCCAT
>DOUW01000456.1:0-4812 GCA_003520365.1 Massilia sp. | reverse complement strand
TTCCGGCCGGTCCGCCTTCACCCGCTCCAGAAAACAATGACGCCAGCGAAAAGCGGTGTTCCGGTGCACCTCGACGCCATCGGCCGCCGTCCGCACCGGGCGCGATGCCGGTATCGATGGCGATGCGGATTGGACCGTGAATGAACTCGACAGTTCACTGCTCATCCATAGCGAACGGTGACAGCGCCAAAAAAAATGCCCGCCGAAGCGGGCATTCGTGTCAGGCAAATTGGATCAGAATGCCTGGTTGTAACGCACGTAGAAGAAGCGGTCGATCGGCAGATCGGCGTCCACCGTCGTGGCCGACGAAGCGCCGTCCAGCGTGAAGCGCGGTGCCTTGTTGAACGCGTTGTTCACGCCGACGCGGAACTGACCCTTCCACGCGGTGTTGTAGCCGACGCTGAAGTCGTGGTAGGTGAGCGAGCCGAGGCGGTTGGCGCCCGGTGCGCTGAAGCCAGGACGAACGACGTCAGGCAGGTTGCACTCCCAGCCGCGCGGACGGCTCAGGCAGGCGTCCTGGACCGCGCTCATGTAACGCATGCCCCAGGTTGCGCTCCAGTTGCCCAGCGACCAGTCGGTGGTCAGGTTCGACTTCCAGCGGTGCAGGTCGTACTCGCCCGAGTAGTCGATCCAGTTCGCAGTGGCCGACGACTTGGTCGAGTACTCGTCCAGGTAGGTCGTTTCGCTGCGGATGTTGAACTGGCCGAAAGACATACGCGGCAGGCGGTAGCGCAGGTCGACGTCGACGCCTTCGGTCTTGATCTGGCCGAGGTTGGCGTTGCCGCGCGACAGGGCGATGACCTGGCCGGTCACGCGGTCACGCACGATGCTCGAGCAGAACTCTTCGAGGCCTTGCTCGTAGCACTGGCGTGCGATGTAGCTCGACGTAACGGCCGTGATGCGGTTGTCGATCTTGATGCTGTACCAGTCGACGGCTGCCGAGAAGCCAGGCAGGAAGCCCGGGTTGTACACCAGGCCCAGGGTGCGGGTGACCGCGGTTTCCGGCTGCAGGAAGGCGTTGCCGGCGCTGGCGTTGAACGGATACGCGGTCTGGGCGCCGGCGCTCGAGGTGATCACGGCGCCGCTCTGGATGCGCTGGCGGTAGCCGGCCGGGGTGCCGACCACGCCGCCGAAGCCGTTGGCGCAACGGGCCAGGGTGGCAGGGCTGCCGGCGGCAGCGCCGTAGACGGTGTCGCACGGGTCCAGCCAGCCGGTGTCGAAGCTCTGCTGGCCGCCGCCGAAGGTATCGCCAACGGTCGGTGCGCGGAAGCCTTCAGCCCAGGTGCCGCGGGCCAGGATGTCCTTGGTCGGGCGATAGGTGAAGCTGAACTTGCTGTTGTTGGTCGAACCGAAGTTGCTGTAGTCCGAATAACGGGTCGCCACGTTGAAATTCAGCGATTCGACGAACGGCAGGTTCTTCAGGACCGGGATGTTCAGCTCGGCGTACGCTTCCTTGACCGTGTAGCGGCCATAGGTGGCGTTGCCGGCCAGGTCGGTCGAGTAGCCCGACTGCTCGAACTGGCCCGGCTGGTCGACGCCCTTTACGGTACGGTGTTCCACGCCAGCCGCGAAGCCGAGCGCGCCGGCCGGCAGGGCGAACAGTTCGCCGCCGACGTCGACGGTGCCGCTGTCGATCTTGCTGCTATAGGTAGCCTGGCCGGTCGAGAGGATGTATTTCAGCGCTTCCGGGGTCGAGGCCGATGGGCCGCCCAGGATGTTGAACGGCACGCACTCGGCCAGCGCGATCGGGTTGGCGGCAGTGCCGCACTGGACCACGCCCGAAGCGTTCATGAACGATGGGCCGAGGGCCTTTTTCAGGTTCAGCAGGTTGGTGTTGCCCGTGCCCAGGGTCGAACCGTCGACCTTGCTGTGGTTCCAGCCCACGCTCCAGTTCCACGGCAGCTCGCGCAGCTTGAAGTCGCCTTCGAGGGTGGCGTCGATGTGCAGGGTGCGGTTGGTGTTGGTGGTGGTGCGCGGCACTTCGATGGTGCGGCGGTAGAAGAACAGGTCCTGGCCCGAGCCTGGAGCGGCGCCGACGCCCTGGTTGCCGTACGGGTTGTAGTAGCTGTCCTTGTCGATATAGACCGGGTACTTGCTCTGGGCGCCAGACTGCAGCGGATAGCCGGCGGTGGTCGACACGCCCTTGCGCTGCGAGTACATGGCGGTGGTGACCAGGCGGGTATCGAACGGGGTGGCCACTTCGCCCTTGGTGAACAGGGTGTCGAGCTTGCTCGGCATCGAGAACACCATCTGGCGGGTCGTGTTGAACAGGTCGGCCGCTACCGGGGTCAGGTTGCTGACGGTGTGGTAGTTGTTACGGTCGCGCGCATCGGCGCCGGTGCCGGTGCCGAGCTGGTCGCCGGTGTGGTTCAGGATCATGTCGAAGCCGGTGGCGCCGCCGCTGGCGCCCACCTGGCGAATCCGGCCCCACGGACCGCCGCCGAGATTCTCGAGCGGATAGTTCGGGCCGCGCGAATACGAGGTGATCTCGCGGTCCTTTGCCCAGACCGCGCCTGCCTCGGTGTGCGACAGGCCGAACATCAGCGAAGCCTTCTCGTTGCCGGCGCCGTAGCTCAGCGAGAAGTCCTTGTTCTTGCCGTCGCCTTCCTGGTTCTGGCCGGTGTACAGGCTCAGCTGGCCGCCTTCCAGCGATTTTTTCAGGATGAAGTTGATAACGCCCGCGATCGCGTCCGAACCATAGATCGCCGACGCGCCGTCCTTCAGTACCTCGATGCGCTCGATCATCGACGACGGGATGGTCGACATGTCGGTGAAGCCGGCCACGGACTGGGTCCAGCGCTTGCCGTTCACCAGCACCAGCAGGCGCTGGCCGCCCAGGTTGCGCAGGTTGGCATACTGGCCGCCGTTCTCGCGGTTCGAGGTCAGGGCGCCGCCCTTGCTGAAGGCAGGCGAACCGGCCGACGACATATTGTTGATGATGTCGCCGACGGTCACGAGACCGGTCCTCTGGATCTGCTCCTGGGTCATCACCTGGACAGGCTGGGCCGTGGCCAGGTCAACCGTGCGAATGCGCGAGCCAGTCACTTCGACTCGTTGCAGGGTTTCCTGGGTTTGCGCCACGGATCCCATCGAATATGTCGCAAAGGCGACTGCCAGCGCGATCTTGGTACGTTGTTGCATGTGCTCTCCGGAATTATTGGCCACCTGTTGGATGGCCTTTGTGTTAATAGTGCAACGTTGCGTTGAATAAACGCGTATGTATGAAAGCATTGAACATTGATTAATGTCAATACTCTTGCCGCATACCTTGTGCCCCAAAAACAACAACGGAAAAGCGCGGGGAGGAAGTGACTTTTGGGTCAAATAAATACGCACCAACTCGGCTGCATTTTGTGCCCATTTCGGTTTAATTTGCATCAAAACGGGATCAAGCTGCACCGAAATAGGCCAAAATAAAAAAACGGCGCCGAGCGCCGTTTAAGCTGAATTTAAGTCGCGCGGCACGGCGCCGACCGCGCGCCGTCAGCCGTCCAGGCAGCTTTGCCAGAGACGGATCACAGGGTCCAGGTGGTCCCTGACGAGCGTGGTGTCGACCTGGGCCGGTCGCCCTTGCAGGCGCAGCTGGTGTTGCAGCCGGCGCATCAGGCGGTAGGTGGCGCCGGCTTCGGATGCCAGCGCCGCATCGATCAGTCCCAGTTCCCCGGCGATGCGCAGCAGCGCGATGTTGCCGAGATTCGCCGTGAGCTGCGGATACGTCGCCGCATGGCGCAGCACCAGGTACTGGACGATGAATTCGATGTCGATCATGCCGCCCGCATCCTGCTTCAGGTCGAACAGCATCGTGCGGTTCGGGTAGGCCTCGTGCATGCGCCGGCGCATCTTGCGCACTTCTTCCTTCAGTTCCGCTTCGCGACCGCTGCGGTCCTGGCGCAGCACGGTGTCGCGGATCGCCTCGAAGCGTGCGCCGATGGCGGCGTCGCCGGCGCAGAAGCGCGCGCGCGTCAGGGCCTGGTGCTCCCAGACCCAGGCCGACTGCCGCTGGTAGCGCTCGAAAGCGGCGAGCGAGCTGACCAGCATGCCGCTGGCGCCGTCCGGGCGCAGCGCGGTGTCGATGTCGAACAGGATGCCGGCCGGCGTGTGCGCCGTCATCCAGGTGATGAAGCGCTGGGCCAGCTTGGCGTAGTTCGAGGGCGCCATGTCGTCCTCGTCGTCGAACAGGAAAATCACGTCGAGGTCGGACACGTAGCCCAGCTCCTTGCCGCCCAGCTTGCCGTAGGCGATCACGGCGAAGCGCGGTTCCTCGACGTGGCGCGTGGCCACCGTCTTCCAGGCCCAGCGCACCGTCGCCGCCACCATCACGTCGGCCAGCGCCGACAGGTGGTCGGCCAGGCGCTCGACCGACAGTTCGCCGGCCAGGTCCAGTGCCAGCAGGCGGAACTGCTGGGCGTGGTGGGTCTCGCGCAGGATGTCGAGCTGGCGCTCGGTATCGCCCTCGGCTTCGCCCAGCTTCGCGTCCAGGCTGCTTGCCAGTTGCGCGGGCTCGTCGATGCCGCCGCGGTCGTCGAGCAGCTCGTCGAGCAGGATCGGGTGCTGGGTCAGGAAGGTGGCGGCCCAGCCGCTGGCATGCATCATGCGGATCACGCGCTCGAGCGTGTGCGGGTACTCGGTCAGCAGCGACAGGTAGGCCGAGCGGCGCGCCACCGCTTCCAGGAAGTCGAGCAGGCGGCCCAGCGTGGCGCCGTGGCTGCCGACCCCGGCTTCCTTCACGGTCGCGGCCACTTGCGGCAGGGCCAGGTTGACCAGGGCCAGCAGGCGCGCCCGGCTCGCATCGGGCAGGCTCTGCAGGCGTGG
>DOUW01000044.1:512-6467 GCA_003520365.1 Massilia sp. | reverse complement strand
GGCGCCGCAGTTCCTGCCGCCGCCCGGCATGCCGCTTCCGCCCGGCGTGGCGCGGGTGCGGCGCGTGCTGCTGGCCGAGGACAATCCGGTCAACGTCGAGGTGGCCAAGGCCATGCTCGAAAGCCTGGGCCTGCAGGCCCACGTCGCCAGGAACGGGCTTGAAGCGCTGCAGGCGGTGCGCGCCGGCGACTACGAGGCGGTGCTAATGGATTGCCAGATGCCGCTGATGGACGGCTTCGCGGCCACCAGCGCGATCCGGCGCGACGAACGCGAATCGAATGCGATGCGGGATGCGATGCGCGGCCGCCCGCACACCCTGCCGATCATCGCGATCACCGCCAACGCGCTGCAGGGCGACCGCGAAGCCTGCCTGGCCGCCGGCATGGACGACTACCGCTCGAAGCCCTTCACCCAGCAGCAGCTGGCCGCCGTGATCGGGCGCTGGATCGCGCTGCCGATCGCCGGCAGCGTCCACCATGGCGACGCCGCGCCCACGCTGTCCGACGAAGCACGCGAAGTCATCCAGCGCGAGGTCATCAACCGGGCGGCGCTGGAAAAGATCCGGGCGCTCAGCCGCGACGGCGGCGACGTCCTGGTGCAGAAAGTGGTCGACGCCTATGTCGGCGACGTGCCGCAGCACCTGCGCACCCTGCGCGCGGCGATCGGCGGCCACGACGCCGGCACGGTCAAGCGCATCGCCCACAGCCTGAAGTCGGCCAGCGCGAACGTCGGCGCCGAGACCTTGGCCGGGCTGTGCAAGGACCTGGAGCACCTCGGCCGCGCCGACACCGTCGAGGGCGCCGAGCTGCTGCTCGACGACATGGAACACGAATTCCAGGCGGTGCGGCATTCGCTGACCGCCATGCTAGAAAAGGAAACCTGACATGCCCGCTACCCCCTCCTCCCAACGCGGCGTCGTGCTTGTCGCCGACGACGACCCGGTCATGCGGCTGCTGATGCTCGAGATGATCAAGCAGGTCGGCCTGGACGCGATCGAGGCCGAGGACGGCCGCCAGGCGGTGCGGCTCGCGCGCGAACGGCGTCCGGACCTGATCCTGATGGACGTCGAGATGCCGCACATGGACGGCTTCGCCGCCTGCCGCGCGATCCGCCAGGACCAGGCCGGCGGAGCACTGGTGCCGATCGTGATGGTCACCGGCGGCGACGACATCGAGGCCGTCACCAGCGCCTACGAAGCCGGCGCCACCGACTTCGTCTCGAAGCCGATCAATTGGCCGATCCTCGGGCACCGCGTACTCTACGTGCTGCGTGCCAGCGACGCCATTGCGCGCCTGCGCATCGCCGACGCCCAGAACCGCGCGGTGCTGGCGGCGATTCCCGACACCTTCTTCCGCATGGACCGCGACGGCTTCTACCTCGATTATGAGCCGGGCCACGAGCGGCCGGGCCACGAGCGGCCGGGCCAGGAAAGGACGGTGCTCGACCGCGCCGGTTCGTCGGTGCCGGGCCTCGATGGCCCGGCACGCGCCGCCGGCCGCGGGGACAACGCTCCCTTCTCGAGCGAACGCTGCATCGGCCGCCACATCACCGAAGTGCTGCCGCGGCCGATCGCGGCGCGCATGCTCGACCAGCTCGGCGAAGTGCTGCGCACCCAGGAGATCCGCTCGGTCGAGTACGAGCTGATCCGCTTCGGCACGGTCCAGCATTTCGAGGCGCGCCTGGTCGCCACCGGCCCCTCGGAAGTGCTTGGCCTGGTGCGCGACATCAGCGAGCGCAAGCGCACCGAGGAGCAGATCCGGCGCCTGGCCTATTGCGACAGCCTGACCGGCATCCCGAACCGCCAGGCCTTCCTCGAGAACCTGGAGCGCGAGCTGCAGCGCTCGAAGATCGGCAACAAGAAGTTCGCGGTGCTGTTCATGGACCTGGACGCCTTCAAGCGCATCAACGACACGCTCGGCCACAACGTCGGCGACCACCTGCTGAAGATCGTCTCCGAACGCCTGCGCGAGACGATCCGCCCGAGCGATCTGGTGTCGCGCGGCGACGCCGGCGGAGACGATATCGGGCATGACCCGGCCAGCAACCTGGCGCGCCTGGGCGGCGACGAATTCACGATCCTGATCCCGGACCTGGAGCGGGTCGAGCACGCGCTCAACGTCGCGCACCGCGTCAAGGAGGCGATGCGGCGCCCCTTCCTGATCGACGGCAACGAGATTTTTGTTACCGCCAGCATCGGCATCTCGCTGTTCCCGGAGGATGGCGACGACAGCAGCTCGCTGCTGAAGTACGCCGACACGGCGATGTACCACGCGAAGAACTGCGGCAAGAACAACGCCAAGCTGTACAGCTCGTCGCTGACGATGCAGATCATGAGCCACGTGAAGCTCGAGGTCGGCCTGCGGCGCGCGCTGCAGAACGACGAGCTCTACCTGCTGTACCAGCCGCAGCTGGACGTGCGCACCTCCGAGATCGTCGGCGTCGAGGCGCTGGTGCGCTGGCGCCACCCGGAACGCGGCGTGATCTCGCCGACCGAATTCATCCCGCTGGCCGAGGAGACCGGCCTGATCGTGCCGATTGGCGAGTGGGTGCTGCGCACCGCCTGCAACCAGGCGCGCGCCTGGCAGCGCCACGACCGGCGCGCGCTGCGCATGGCGGTGAACCTCTCGGCCAAGCAGTTCAAGGACGAGAACCTGTCGCAGATCGTGCTCTCGGCGCTCGACGACACCGGGCTCGACCCGAAGCTGCTCGAGCTCGAACTGACCGAAGGCACGCTGATGGACGACGCCAAGGCGACCATGGCCACGCTCGAGCGCCTGCGCGGCATCGGGGTCTACCTGTCGATCGACGACTTCGGCACCGGCTACTCGTCGATGAACTACCTGAAGCGCTTCGACGTGCGCGCCCTGAAGATCGACCGCAGTTTCATTTGCGGCCTGCCCCAGGACTCCGAGAACGCGGCGATCACGCGCGCCATCATCGCCATGGCGCACGGGCTCAAAATGGCGGTGGTGGCCGAAGGCGTCGAAACCGACGAACAGTTGGTGCTGCTCGAGGAGTACGGTTGCGACATGGTGCAGGGCTACTTCCTGGGCCACCCGTCGACGGCCGAGGCGATCACGCAGATGCTCGGCAAGCTGCGCCTGGTGCTGCCGGTGCGCTGACGCCTCGCTGCCCAGCGCGAACCTCGTCGCGGTGGGAAAGGCTAACCGGAGCTGGTGGTGCGTAGGGTGGGCGCCCCGTGCCCACCCTACGTCTCGGCAATCACGACGTTATCAAGGCACCGCGATCAACCGTTCCGGTGCCAGGATGGAATACTCCTGCAGGTTCGCCGTGCCGAGCAGCTTGCCCTGGTGGTAGACCCGCACCCTGCCCAGCTCCTGCGGCACCATGACCGACTCCTTGCCCAGCGCCAGGCGTTGCCCGTTCAGGAAGCGCTTCGCCAGCTCGTCCGTCAATTCGACCGATGGAAAGCTCGACAGCAGCGCATCGACCGGGGCCAGCAGCGAACGCGGATCGGTGTGCGCCTGCAGTTCCTCGAGCGTGATCATGCGCTCGGTGGTGAGCGCACCGACCTGGATGCGGCGCAGCGCGTTCAGGTGGGCGCCGCAGCCGAGCGCCGCGCCGATGTCCTCGCCCAGCACGCGCACATAGGTGCCCTTGCTGCAGGTGACGCGGATCTTCAGCATCGGCGCGGCGTACTCGACCAGCTCCAGGCCGTGGATGGTCACCGGGCGCGCTTCGCGCTCGAGCGTGATGCCTTCGCGCGCGTATTCATATAACGCCTTGCCGTCGCGCTTCAGGGCCGAATACATCGGCGGCACTTGCAAAATCGGACCACGGAAGCGCGCCAGCGCCGCCTCGATCTGCTCCAGCGTCACGTCCACGTCGCGCGTCTCGAGGGTCTCGCCCTCGGTGTCGCCGGTGGTCGTCATGATGCCGAGGTGGACGGTCGCCTCGTAGGTCTTGTCGGCTTCCAGCAGGTCCTGGGAAAACTTGGTCGCCTCGCCGAAGCACAGCGGCAAGAGGCCGGTGGCGAAGGGGTCGAGGGTGCCGGTATGGCCGGCCTTTTTCGCGTTCATCACGCGCTTCGCCTGGATCAGCGCGTCGTTCGACGACAGGCCGACCGGCTTGTCGAGCAGGAGCACGCCGTCGACGGGGTCGCGCGGCTTTTTTTGCGGGCGAGCGTTCACTCTTTACCCGACGCGGAATCCGCCTCGTCTTCGCCGAAGTCGGCGGCGCGCACGGCGTTGGCCTGGTCGATCAGGGCCGACATCTGCAGGCCGCGCGAGGTCGAGGTGTCGTGCAGGAAGTGCAGCGCCGGCAGCGTGTGGATGTGCAGGCGCTTGCCGAGCATGTTGCGCAGGTAGCCCGACGCCTTGTTCAGGCCTTCGAGCGTCTGCTTGACTTCTTCCTTGCTGTCTTTCAGCAAGGTGAAGTAAATCTTCGCGTGCGCGTAGTCCGGCGTGAGCTGCACTTCGGTGAGCGTGATCATGCCCACGCGCGGGTCCTTCAGTTCAAAGGCGATCAGTTCCGACAAGTCTTTCTGGATCTGGTCGGCAACGCGCAAGCCGCGCTGGGGGATGGTTTTGCTGTGTTTTGCCATGATGATTGCTTTATATTTTTTGACGATGGTACATCGATTGCGCCGCATCGGGCGTACGCGGTGCGCGCGATAAAAAAAACGCCATCGGCTGGGCGTGAGCCCGGCGGATGGCGCTGTTCGGTCGCGCGTCTGGATTACAGCGTACGCGCCACTTCGGTCACTTCGAACACTTCCAGAACGTCGCCGACCTGGATGTCGTTGTAGTTCTTCAGCGACAGGCCGCACTCGAGACCGGCGCGGACTTCCTTCGCGTCGTCCTTGAAGCGCTTGAGCGAGTCGATCTCGCCGGTCCAGACCACGATGTTGTTGCGCAGCAGGCGGACCGAGGAGGTACGCTTGACCACGCCATCGGTGACCAGGCAGCCCGCGATCGCGCCGACCTTCGACACCAGGATGACCTGGCGGATCTCGACCTGGCCGGTGACGGTCTCGCGCTTCTCCGGCGCCAGCATGCCCGACAGTGCCGTCTTGATCTCGTCGATCGCATCGTAAATGATGCTGTAGTAACGGATGTCGACGCCATTCGCTTCGGCCACCTTGCGCGCCGACGCATCGGCACGGGCGTTGAAGCCGATGATGACCGCTTTCGAGGCCACCGCCAGGTTGACGTCCGACTCGCTGATGCCGCCGACCGCCGCGTGGACGATCTGGACGCGCACTTCCGAGGTCGACAGCTTCTGCAGCGAGCCCACCAGCGCTTCCTGGGAACCCTGGACATCGGTCTTGACGATGAGCGGCAGGTTCTTGACTTCGCCTTCGGCCATCTGGTCGAACATGTTCTCCAGCTTGGCGGCCTGCTGCTTCGCCAGTTTGACGTCGCGGAACTTGCCTTGACGGAACAGGGCGATTTCGCGCGCCTTGCGCTCGTCGGCCATCACCATCGCTTCTTCACCGGCGCTCGGCACTTCGGTCAGGCCCTGGATCTCGACCGGGATCGACGGACCGGCTTCGGTGACCGGCTTGCCGTTCTCGTCGAGCATCGCACGGACGCGGCCGAACGAGGAACCTGCCAGCACGACGTCGCCGCGGCGCAGCGTACCCGACTGCACCAGGATGGTGGCGACCGGGCCACGGCCCTTGTCCAGGCGGGCTTCGACCACCAGGCCACGGGCAGGCGACTCGACCGGCGCCTTCAGTTCCAGCACTTCGGCCTGCAGCAGCACTTGCTCCAGCAGGTCGTCGATACCGGTACCGAGCTTGGCCGACACCGGGACGAACGGCGAATCGCCGCCGTATTCTTCCGGCACGACGCCTTCGGCGACCAGTTCCTGGGTCACGCGGTCGGCGTTGGCACCCTGCTTGTCGATCTTGTTGATCGCCACCACCAGCGGCACGCCGGCGGCTTTCGCGTGGGCGATCGCTTCCTTGGTCTGCGGCATCACGCCGTCGTC
>DOUW01000044.1:0-415 GCA_003520365.1 Massilia sp. | reverse complement strand
CATGACGGTCACGACCGGCGCACGCGGCTTCGCTTCGAACTCGGTGTGTTCGCCCTGGTCGGCCAGCAGCGCTTCCGGATCGTCGACGGCGGCAGCGAAGGCCTTATGGCCCATCTCTTCCACCACGATCATCGCGGTTTCCTGGTCCAGCACCTGGTTGATGGTGCACATCTGGCCCAGCTTCATCAGCTGCTTGATGACTTCCGACGCCTTCACCGACATCTTGTGCGCCAGTTCGGCCACGGTGATGGTTTCAGGCACGTGCACTTCGCGCACGATCGCCTCGGTCGGCGCCTGGAAGTTCGATTCGCGGTCGTCGCCGTGCGAATTGCGGCGGCCACCACGGCTACCACTACGCCAGCCGTCGCGGCCGCTCGGCGCGCCTGCGCCGCCGCGGGTCTTGGCGCCGCCAGGG
>DOUW01000355.1 GCA_003520365.1 Massilia sp. | reverse complement strand
CGCCACCATGCTGATCGCGGTGCCGACCGGCGTGAAGGTGTTCAACTGGGTCGCCACCATGTGGCGCGGCTCGATGACCTTCGAGACGCCGATGCTGTTCGCGGTCGGCTTCATCTTCGTCTTCACCATGGGCGGCTTCACCGGCCTGATCCTGGCCGTGACCCCGATCGACATCCAGGTCCACGACACCTATTATGTCGTGGCCCACTTCCACTACGTGCTGGTGGCCGGCTCGCTGTTCGCGCTGTTCGCCGGCTTCTACTACTGGGCGCCGAAGTGGACCGGCCACATGTATCCGGAAGGCCGCGGAAAGATGCACTTCTGGCTGTCGCTGATTACGTTCAACATCACCTTCTTCCCGATGCACTTCCTGGGCCTGGCCGGCATGCCGCGCCGCTACGCCGACTACGCGACCCAGTTCACCGACTTCAACATGATCGTCTCGGTGGGCGCCTTCGGCTTCGGCCTGTCGCAGGTCTACTTCCTGTTCGCGGTGGTGCTGCCGACCATCCGCGGCGGCGCCAAGGCCGAGGCGAAACCATGGGAAGGCGCGGAAGGCCTGGAGTGGACCGTGCCGAGCCCGGCGCCGTTCCACACCTTCGAAACCCCGCCGCTGGTGAAGTGATGAATGCGCAGCGCAAACCTCCGCACAAGGGCAATCTGAGGATCGCCCTGGTCCTGGTGGCGATCGCGGCGTTCTTCTTCGCCTCGGTGATCCTCAAGCGCCTCTGGCTGAGCTGACGTGGCCTACGACAACGACACCCGCCTGCGGCTGAACCGCGCCACCTTCACCAAGCTGGTGGTGGTGGCGGTGGCGATGTTCGGCTTCGGCTACGCGCTGGTGCCGGTCTACCGCCAGATTTGCGACGTGCTCGGCATTAACGTGCTGACCCAGCAGGACGGCACGGTCGAGCGCCCGGCGAATACCCAGGTCGACCTGACGCGCACCATCACGATCGAGCTGGACGGCAATTCCCAGGGGCCGTGGCGCTTCCGCCCGACCACCCGCAGCATCGAGGTCCATCCGGGCGAACTGGCGACCGTGGTCTACGAGGTCGTCAACACCCAGGGCAGGGCGGTCAAGGCCCAGGCGATCCCGAGCTATGCGCCGCAGTCGGCCACGCCGCACTTCAAGAAGGTCGAGTGCTTCTGCTTCCGCGAGCAGCTCATGAAGCCGAACGAAGCGCGCCAGATGCCGGTGGTATTCTTCATCGACCCGGCGCTGCCGAAGGAAGTGAAGAACATCACCCTGTCGTACACCTTCTTCGAGATCGCCGGCGCGGTCGCGGCCAACTGATGGACAGCCAGCCGCCACAGGAGCGCAAGTCGAGCTTCGGCGCCTCGATGAAGGCCGTGTTCTGGTCCTTCTTCGGGGTGCGCAAGCGCCGCGACTACGACCGCGACGCGGCCAACCTGCATCCGGTGCACGTGATCCTCGCCGGGCTGCTGGGGGCGCTGATCTTCATCGGCGTGCTGATCCTGGTGGTGCAGCTGGTGGTGCCTTAGGCGGTGCAGTAAAAAAGACAAACGAGTTTCAAAGCAATCCAATTCAACGCATCAGAAGATTGATCTAGGAGATGAAGATGAGTGTGTCAAAAACCGCGCCGCACTATTTCGTGCCCGGCCCTTCCATGTGGCCGATGGCCGGCGGCATCTCGATGCTGGTGACGATGGCCGGCGCCTCGGGCTGGGTCAACAGCGCAGCGTGGGGTCCGGCCGTCTGCCTGGTCGGCATCGTCGCGATGCTGACCGTGCTGTATTTCTGGTTCGGCGACGCCATCGGCGAATCCGAAGCGGGTCAGTACAGCGCCCGCATCGACAGCTCCTACCGCTGGTCGATGAGCTGGTTCATCTTCTCCGAGGTGATGTTCTTCGCCGCCTTCTTCGGCGCCCTGTTCTATGCCCGCGCGATCACCATGCCCTGGCTGGCCGACCTCGACCACAAGATCCTATGGCCCGACTTCGCCGGCCAGTGGGGCAACACCGGCCCGGCCGGCGTGGTCGAGAGCTTCAACACCATGGGGCCGTTCCCGATCCCGACGATCAACACCGCGCTGCTGCTGCTGTCCGGCGTGACGCTGACCATCGCCCACCACGCGCTGCGCGCCGGCCACCGCCGCAACACCGCCGTGTTCCTGTTCGCCACCATCCTGCTGGGCGCGATCTTCATGGGCTTCCAGGCCTACGAATACATCCACGCCTACCAGGAACTGAACCTCAAGATGACCTCGGGCATCTACGGCTCGACCTTCTTCATGCTGACCGGCTTCCACGGCTTCCACGTGACCATGGGCGCGATCATGCTGTCGGTGATCCTGTACCGCGTGCTGCGCGGCCACTTCACGGCGGATAACCACTTCGGTTTCGAAGGCGCGGCCTGGTACTGGCACTTCGTCGACGTCGTGTGGCTCGGTCTGTACGTCGTCGTCTACTGGCTGTAGTGGTGGGGCCCCGATAAACCTACTGCGCGTCGGATCTTTGGCCTGCGATGCTCGCTGTACGCTTGTACAGCTGCGCTTCTCGGCCAAACCTCCTTCCGCTCGCTACGGTTTCTCGAGGCCCTTTGGCGTTAGTTGTGTGCGAGGGACAGCAATTGGCTGTCCCTTGTCATATAGGAGGTGTGGCGATCAGCGGATGCCGGTCGGGGTGATCCAGCCCAGCTTGTAAGATGCGAGCACGAACAGGAACAGGGTGATCGACAGGCCGACCCGCATCGCCAGCGCCTGCACCGTACGGTTGCTGCGGCCCTTGTCGCGCATCAGGAAGAACAGGGCCGAGCCGAGGCTGGCGATGATCAGGATGAAGGCGATGGCTACGAAGATTTTCATGGTCGCACCGAGGAATCGGGAAGGGATTCATTGTAATGCGTTTGCGGTTCCGGTTTAGGGGTATTCCGTTTTTGGCAACGGTGGTTCTCGTGGCGCTGGGGATTGCGTTGGGGAATTGGCAGTTGCGCAGGGCGCACGAGAAAGAAGCGATTGCGGCGGCGATGCTGGAGCGTGGCCGCTTGCCGCCGGTGGTGCTGGGGAGCAGCAGTGGTGTGCACGAGTACGACCGCGTGGGCACGAGTGCCCACCCTACAGAATACCGCCGGGTGCGGCTCACCGGCGAATTCGTCGCGGGCTGGCCGGTCTTCCTCGATAACCGGCCATACCAGGGGCGGGCCGGGTTCTATCTGGCAATGCCGTTTAAAATAGCGGGTTCGGCCAAACATGTGCTGGTGTTGCGCGGCTGGTTGCCGCGCGATCCGCGCGAATATACGCGTCTGCCGAAGTACGAGACGCCGCGCGGCCGGACGACGATCGACGGGGTCCTGGTCGCGTCGGCCGGGCATGTGCTGCAGCTCGGCGGCGCCGTGCCGTTGAAACCCGGTGCGCTGGTCCAGAACCTGGAAGTGGCCGACCTGGCGCGCGCCAGCGGCCTGACGCTGGAACCCTTGCTGGTCCAGCAGACCGGGCCGCGGGCAGACGGCGAGGTCCTGGTGCGCGACTGGCCGGCCCCGGATACGGGCATCGACAAGCACCGCGGCTACGCCGTCCAGTGGTATGCGCTGGCGGCGATGGCGGCCTTATTTTTTGTGATTACGGGATTTCGAAGTGGAAGAAAACAAGCTGAGTGAACGCGCTCCCGCCACCGACGAGCGCCAGCGCGATGCCAAGCGTCGCGGACGCTGGAAGCTGCTGGCCGTGCTGCTGGTGTGCGCCGCGCCGATCATCGCCTCCTACCTGAGCTACTACGTCATCAAGCCGGAAGGGCGCACCAACTACGGCACCCTCATCGACCAGGCCAGCCATCCGATGCCGAAGCTCTCGAGCACCACGCTCGACGGCCGCCCGGAAACGCTGGAGAACTACGCCGGCAAGTGGATCATGGTAAAGGTCGGCGGCGGCGACTGCGACCAGGCTTGCCAGGACCAGCTGTACGCGATGCGCCAGCTGCGCACCATGCAGGGCAAGAACATGGACCGCGTCGAGCGCGTCTGGCTGGTTACCGACGAGCAGCCGATCGACACCATGCTGATCCGCATGTACGACGACATGCACATCCTGCGCGTGAAGCCGGCCGAACTGGCCCGGTGGCTGCCGCTGGAGCAGGGCGGCAAGCTGGAAGACCACATCTTCCTGGTCGACCCGCGCAGCAACCTGATGATGCGCTTCCCGAAGAACCCCGAGCCGCAACGTGTGCATAAAGACATCGCCAAGCTGCTCAAGGCCTCGGCGATCGGATAAGCCATGCACCCGTCCACCCTGTTCCAGTTGGCCCTGATGGGCCTGCTCGTGGCCAGCATTCCGCTGACCATGGTCTGGCTGTCGTCAAGCGTCAACAAATACCGCAAGCTCGTGTGGGTGATGGCCTTCCTCACCTTCGACCTGATCGTGTTCGGCGGCTTTACCCGCCTGACCGACTCCGGCCTGGGCTGCCCGGACTGGCCGGGCTGCTACGGCGCCGCCAATCCCTTCATCGCCCACGAACACATCGCGGCGGCCGAGGCCTTGATGCCGACCGGCCCGGTGACGAAAGTGAAAGCCTGGATCGAGATGATCCACCGCTACCTGGCGATGGGCATCGGCGTGCTGATCATGGCGCTGATGTTCCAGGCCTTCCGCCAATGGAAGAAGACGAAGCTCGACGCCTTCAAGCCGGCCATGCCGGTGGCGCTGTTCCTGTTCGTCTGCGTGCAGGGCGCCTTCGGCGCCTGGACCGTGACCCTGAAGCTGCAGCCGGTGATCGTCACCATCCACCTGCTGCTCGGCATGGCGCTGCTGGCGATGCTGGTCTGGCTGGGCGGGCGCGAGGATTACCTGATGAAGCCGCCCTCGCCGGTGCGCGACCTCGCCGGCTTGCGTTCCTTGCGTACGCTGGCCCTGGTCGCCGCCGTGGTGCTGGTCGTGCAAATCGCGCTCGGCGGGTGGGTAAGCACTAACTACGCGACCCTGGCCTGCGACGAATTCCCGCTCTGCGACGGCAAGCTGGTGCCGGAAATGGACTTCGAGCACGGCTTCACGCTGTGGCGCGAACTCGGCAAGACCGCCGCCGGCCACTACCTGCAGTTCTCGGCGCTGGTGGCGATCCACTGGGTGCACCGCAATTTCGCGATCATCGTCACCGTCGTGCTGGGCCTGGCGGCCTGGCGCGCGATGGGCGAGGCGCAGCTGCGCAAGACCGGCAAGATGCTGGGCGCCGTACTGCTCGTCCAACTGTTCACGGGCGTGGCGACGGTGTACTTCGATTTCCCTCTTGCCATTGCCGTGTTGCATAACGCCGGGGCCGCTCTGCTCGTACTGACGGTGACCATGTTAAACTACAAGGTCAAGTATCTTCTCGAAGTGTCGCAGCGCACGCCCGCGAATGCGGACGTTCCTGTGAATTCGTATCGATGACCACCCAGACCGCACTCCAACCGACCAGCCGCTTCGCCCAATACTGGACGCTGACCAAGCCCCGGGTAACCCAGCTGGCCGTATTTTGCGCCGTCATCGGCATGTTCCTGGCCACCGACGGCTTTCCCGGCTGGCGCGCGCTGATCGCCGGCACCGCCGGCATCTGGCTGCTGGCCGGCGCCGCCTTTGCCGTGAACTGCCTGATCGAGGCCGAGATCGACGCGCGCATGGCCCGCACCGCGCGCCGCGCCACCGCGCGCGGCGAACTGACGCGCAACCAGACCCTTGTCTTCTCCGCCATCATCGGCGGCCTCGGCATGTGGATCCTGTACGCGCTCGTCAATCCGCTGACCATGTGGCTGACCTTCGTGACCTTCGTCGGTTATGCGGTCGTCTACACCATCTACCTGAAGCCGGCCACGCCGCAGAACATCGTCATCGGCGGCCTGTCGGGCGCGATGCCGCCTGCGCTGGGCTGGGCCGCGGTCGCCAACGAGGTGCCGATGCAGGCCTGGCTGCTGGTCCTGATCATTTTTGTGTGGACCCCGCCGCACTTCTGGGCATTGGCCATGTACCGGCGCGAGGACTACGCGCGCTCGGGCCTGCCGATGCTGCCGATCACCCACGGCATGGCCTACACCGGCCAGCAGGTCTGGCTGTACTCGCTGGCCCTGGCGGCCACGACCATCCTGCCTTTCGCCGTGCGCATGAGCGGCCTGATCTACCTGGCCGCGGCCATCGTCCTGAACGCCATCTTCCTGCGCCACGCCTGGCGCGTCCACAAGCACTACAGCGACCAGGTGGCGCGCAAGGCCTTTGCCTACTCGGTCCTCTACCTGTCGCTGCTGTTTGCGGCGCTGCTGGTCGACCATTACTTCAGGTTCTGACGATGAAAAAACTCCTGACCGCGGCGCTGCTTGGCGTCGCGCTGCTGGCCGCCGGCTGCGACAAACTGTCGTCGCGCCCCGCCGTATTCCAGAACACCGACCTGACCGGGCTCGATTACGCCAAGGGCTTCTCGCTGACCGACCATACCGGCAAGCCGCGCACCCTGGCCGATTTCCGCGGCAAGCTGGTGGTGCTGTTCTTCGGCTACACCCAGTGCCCCGACGTCTGCCCGACCACGATGGCCGAGATGGCCGCCGTGATGAAGGAGCTCGGCCCCTCGAGCAAGGACGTGCAGGTGCTGTTCGTCACCCTCGACCCGGAGCGCGATACCCAGGAAGTGCTGGCCCACTACGTGCCGGCCTTCCACCCGTCCTTCATCGGCCTGCGCGGCACGCTTGAACAGACGGCGCAGACCGCCAAGGAATTCAAGGTGTTCGTCGCTAAGGTGCCAGGCAGCAGCGCCGACAACTACACGGTCGACCACACGGCCGGCAGCTACGTCTTCGACAAGGAAGGCAAGCTGCGCCTGTTCATCCGCCACGGCGGCGGACCGGCCCCGATTGTCCACGACTTGCGCCAGCTGCTATGATGTAATGGTGTAAACACCATCGTTTCAAGGACGGCATGGACGTACGCCCAGGCAGAAACTACACCCGCATCGCCACCGTCGTCCTGCTCACGCTGGGCTGCCTGTACGTCCTGAAGCCCTTCCTGCCGGCGATCCTGTTCGCCGCCGCCGTCGTCATCTCTTCCTGGCCTTTGTACCTGCGCCTGCTGGCCGCGATGCAGGGCCGGCGCACCCTGGCGGCGCTGACGATGACGCTGTCGCTGACCCTGCTGGTCATCATCCCGCTGGCGATCGTTACCTACAACCTGGCCGACGACGTCGCCACCACCTTCGGCCAGATGCGCTACGCGCTCGAGCACGGCGAACTGCTGCCGCCCAGCTGGGTCAAGGACTTGCCCTTTCTCGGCGAAACCGTCGACACCTACCTGCGCCAGCTGGTCGCCAGCCGCGAAGAGATGCTGGCTCTGGCCCAGCGCATGCTCGAGCCGGCGCGGCACTGGCTGATGGCCGGCGGCCTGATGCTCGGCACCGGCGTCGTGCAGATGAGCCTGGCGGCCTTTGTCAGCTTCTTCCTCTACCGCGACGGCAAGTCCCTGATCGTCGTGATCGCCGTCGCCATGGCCAAGGTGATGGGCGAGGGCGCCGACTCGGTGTCCGACACCGTCAGCCAGACCGTGCGCGGCGTCATGTACGGCCTGCTCGGCACCGCCCTGGCGCAGGCCCTGGTGGCCGCGATCGGCTTCTTCGTCGCCGGCGTGCCGGCGGTGCCGCTGCTGTCGGTGCTGGTGTTCCTGATGTCGTTGATCCCGGTGGGCCCGCCGCTGGTCTGGGGCAGCGCGGCGGTGTGGCTGTTCTCCCAGGGCGAGACCGGCTGGGGCATCTTCATGGTGGTCTGGGGCACCTTCCTGATCAGTGGCGTCGACAACGTCGTGCGCCCGATGCTGATCAGCCGCGGCACCAGCCTGCCTTTCCTGCTCACCCTGCTCGGGGTGCTGGGCGGCGTGATCGCCTTCGGCTTCGTCGGCATGTTCATCGGCCCGGTGCTGCTGGCGGTGGGCTACTCCCTGATGAGCGAGTGGACCGAAACGCGCGACCCCATCGTGCGCCAGAATAACGAGGAAGTCGCCGGCCGCTAGGTCGCTCCCACTGCAAAAGAGTGGCCCCCGCCTGGCCGCTGCCCGCATGCGCCGCCGAACGCGGACCGTTTGTCGACCGCTTCTCGTGTCTCATTACTTCATCATCGGCGCCGCGCCTGTTCTGGATGCACGCTACGGCATTATCCCTTCGCCTGCGACAAATGCTTTCGCAGTGTTTTATCGACCGAGATTTTGTTGGTTTTTTGAGTCGATGAATAGGTAGGAATAAAAGATATGCATCAATTAACGCCGTGAATGCATTAAAATTTCTAGAAGGAAATTTTATTTCCGTTTCATGAAACAGATGCGTTTTGTCGATGACAATTGTTCCGCCTAGTCCGGAATTAGCGTGAAAGCGCGCCGCGCAAACGCCCGTCGCATTCCTTGCCACTCAACTGGATATGAACCAAGAAATTCAACAACAGAACAGTTTCACGCCGCCGCCTTATGAACTGCGCACTCCGCGCATCACGCTGGCGGACGATGTCATCCTGGCGGCAGAAACCCGGCGCATGTTCGAGGAGGCGATCGGCGCCCTGCGCCACCACAAGACCATCTATTCGGACTGGGGTTTCGGCGCAGTCGATCCGGCAGGCCGCAACATGATCTTGAACCTTTACGGACCACCCGGAACCGGAAAGACGCTGGCTGCGGAAGCCCTCGCAGGGACGCTGAAACGTTCTTACATCCATATCGGTATTGCCGAGATCGAAAGCAAATATGTGGGCGACACGGCGAAAAACATTTCCGCCGCTTTTGCCTGCGCAGCGGCCGAAGGCGCCGTCCTGTTTTTCGATGAAGCCGATACCCTGCTGGGCGCACGCCTGTCGTCGGTGACGCAGGGAATCGATAACGAAATTAATGCCATGCGTTCGACGTTGCTGATCGAGCTGGAGCGTTTCGAAGGCATCGTCGTCTTTGCCAGCAATTTCGCCAGGAATTACGACACCGCGTTCGTGAGCCGCATCCGCTATCACATCGAATTCAAGCTTCCCGATCTCGCGTGCCGGCAAGGGCTGTGGGAACGGATGCTGGTACCGGGCGTTCCGCTGGCGGAAGAGCGTGGCTTGTTGATCGCCCGCTGCGCCCAGGCATCCGAAGGATTGTCGGGGCGCGAGATCCGCACCGTTCTTCGCACCGCATTCCCCCGCGCCATCGTCGAGGCGCCGGATGCGCCGGTAGTGCACTGGAAGCATCTCGACACCGCCATTGCCGATATCCGTGCCGCGCACCGCAACGTCGGCAAGGCGCGCCGCGAAGCCGCCAGCAATGACGGCGGCGCCGAAGGCGGACGGCGGCTGCTGGGCTTGTCCGAATAATTTTTTAACTAATAACATCAAAACAGGGAAATGACATGGGTTTGTTTAGCAGCTTGAAGAGTTTCGCCAGTTCAGCGGTGCGTGTTGCAAGCTCGGCCTTGAATACCGCCAAGGAATGGGCGGGCAAGGCCATCGGCTGGATGGCCGAGAAGGCGGAGGGTTTCGTCGACGGCGTCAAGAAAGCCTGGCAGGCGGTCAAGCCGTATGTCGGTGTGATTCGCCTGGCATTGCAGAACGCGGCGAAAGCCATGCCCATCCCCTGGGTGCGCACGGCCCTGGTCGCGCTCGACACGGCCCTCGGTGCATTGACCGCCTTCGAAAACTCGCCGATCGCCAAGAAGATCGATGCCGCCATCAAGTGGTCCATCGAATTGGCAAAGCGTTGGCAGGCGGCCCGCAAGGATGCCGAAACGGCGGCGCAGGACCAGATGCAGGAGCAGGCCGCCGCCGACGTGCTCGGCGAGGAGGAGCTGGATCTGGCGAAGCGGCACCAGGAAACCTTCCGGTTCGCCGAGCGCGAAGTGGTAGCGGAAGAACAGCGCCACCACGTGGCGCTGGCGTCCGCGATCAACGATTTCGAGATCGCCAAGGCCGATATGGCCAAGGCTGTCGATGCCGACCCCGTCGATTTCGAGCACTACCTGCGTCTGCGTGCCACGCAAAAACTGTTGAACATGGCGGACAAGACGTTCCGCGCCGCGCAAAGCATGGAAGACCTGAGCGCCGACGACTTGTTCATGGTGCGTATCGCGTCCGACCTGATCAAGGACAACCCGGAACTGAGCGCGCAAGCCGCTGCGCGCCTCGACCGGCTGCTGACCGAACGCTATGGGAAGGCGCTGCAGCCCTTCGTCTTCGAAGAGCTGGTCGCCTCCTGGGCCAAGCGTGCCGAAGTGCTCGAAAAACAGTGGGAACTGGACAATCGCGCCCACGCCAAGGACAGCATGCTGCTCAAGAATCTCAGCCTGGCAAAAGAAATCCAGAGCGAACTGTCGGCCGACGAAGCGTCGATGTTGAGCGAGCTCGAACACAAGGTCCCGCAGGCCAAGCGCAGTCTCGATGCGCTGGCGCAGAGCCAGCGCGACATCCAGCGCTACGTCGGCGCCGCCGAGGGCTTCCTGCAGTTGCTGGAAAAGACACCCGAGCAGCTCGAGGAAGAAGAGCGCGACTTCCTGCTCGATGACGGCCCACGCGTGGGCAAATTGCTGATCGAATGCGCCGAAAGGAATCTGCCGTTCAGCGAGCTGGACGGCGAGGACAAGACCTTGGTGAACGACTTCGCGAACGCCTTCCGCAAGGAGGCGAAAAACCGCATGAAAGACCTGCTGGAAGTGACCGCATGAATCCGAGCGAGATCCTGAGTTTCCTGACGCCGCAATTCGGCGACAGCCTGCAGCTGGCATTCTTTGCCATCATCCTGTTCATGACCGGCTTCACGGTCGTTAGCGCGCACCGCACCGCGCGTCCGGCATCGTGGGAGCACAAGTGGAACCGCGGCACGCCCGACGATACGACCGACGACCTGGACATCGAGCACGGCAGCGTCACCGATCTTTGGCACGCCGTCGCGACGGCGCCGGAAAAGCTGGCCGAGATCATGCCCGGCATGCTGCTGGTCGTCGGCCTGCTGGGCACCTTCCTGGGGTTGGGCCTGGCGCTGAACCATGCATCGAGCATCCTGGGTCAGGCCGACCTGGCAAGCGCCGGCGCCGCCGCCGACAGCATGCAAAACCTGCTGGGTCTGCTGCAAGGGCTGGGCACGAAGTTCAAGACCTCGACCTGGGGCATCCTCGGCTTCGTGTTACTGAAGATCTGGAGCGAAGTCACGCGCTTCGAAGAAAAGCGCCTGGCCTGGGTGATCGGCAAAGTGAAGGCCGAGCTGGAAAACCGCAAGCGCGCCCAGGCAGCGGCAGAAAAAGCCAGGGAGGACGCGCTGTTCGCCAACATCGGCCGTGCCGCTGCCGGCATCGTCGACGGCATCGGCCCGCATTTCGTTGCCTTGATCAAGAGCAACGAAACCATGCAATTGCAAACCCTGCAGCACTTGCACGCACTGGATGGGAGCACGCAGGGGTTGCGCAACGCCCTCGACACGGTGGCCAGCGAAACCGCGGCGACCCGCAGCGCCATGGTCGAGTTCACCGAAGGCACGCAGCACGTCGTCGCCGGCATGGAGCAGGCGGCGCAGCGCATGGCTGACGGCGCCGGCAAGGTCGGTTCCGGCGCGGAACAGCTGGTCGGCGCGATCAGGACCTTCGAAAGCCAGTTCACCGAGGTGCTCGACAATGTGCGCGGAGACCTGGGCAAGGCGATCCAGGACATGAGTGCCCAGGCCAGCGAGACCCTGGAGCGTGGCAGCACCCAGCTCGGCTCGGCAACGCGCGAGATTTCGACGGCGCTCGGCGAATTGTCCGCGGACACGAGGGAAACGATGAACGAGGTCAAGAGTTCGATCGGGAAGTCGCTCCAGATCCAGGAAAAGGCTTCGATCGCGTTCACGACGTCGAGCCGGGCACTGAACGAGAATATTGCCGAGACGACGGGCATTGTCAACGCAATGACCAGCTCGATCACGGAGGGCCTGGAATCGATCGGCAGCGCCACTTCGCAAATCAAGAAAGTCGCGGAGGCGTCGAAAAAATCGTCCGAAGGCCTGGAACGGGTCGTGGCCGAATTGCAGGGACTGCCGTCTGTCCTGGCGCCGTTGCAAAGCCTGCTCGATGAACAGAAGATGCTCGTCTACTCACTCCAGCCGTTGCCCGAGATCGTGCAAGTCCAGCGCGCAACCGTCGCCTTGCTGCAGGCTATGCAGGCCGAGCAGCAGACGCCGCCGGCGCCCACCGGCACGTCCGCGTCCGCGATCGCGTAAGCAGGAAGGACCATGAAAGACAAACCGAGCGAATGGGTGGCCATTTCCGACCTGATGGCCGGGGTGATGGCGGTCGTGATGCTGTTGCTGGTGGTGGCTGTCCTGCAGAAGGGCGTGAGCGAGTTGCGCTATCAGGAAGAGCTGGCCAAGGCCAAGGGGACCAAGGACGAGGCGGTGGCCAAGGTGACGCAAGTCGTCAGCGAGATGATCGGCAAGCGCGGCGCCGCCGGCTTGATGAGCTTCGATGCGCACACCAATCGCCTGGTCCTGCGCGATGGCGTGTTCGAGCGCGGCAGCGCCTGCCTCAAGTTCGAGGTGAAGGCCGAGGTGGCGAAGGTGCAGGCGGATATCGCCCGCTTCCTGGCCGATAACCCGACGGCACGGATCCTGGTCGAGGGCTATACCGACAACGTGCAGGTACGCGACGTGGTCAAGGATCGGGAACGCTTCTGTGCCGTTTACGACGACAATTACACGCTATCCGCCGCACGCGCCCGGGAAGCGCGCAGCGCCCTGATCGGCACGCTCGACAAGGTAGTGGCGCGCCGCGTCGTGGTGGCGGGATATGGCGATTCGCGCCTATTGCCCGGAATCGATCCCGCGGACGCCAGGAATCGCCGGGTGGAAGTTCAGTTTCTGATTGAAACCGACGATGCGCAGGAGCCCCGGTCCCTGACAGCGGTCGCCGGCGCCAGCCGCGGCTGAAGCGGCCTGCCCGCACGCGGCGGGCGTTCAGGCCGGGTTCAACC
>DOUW01000199.1 GCA_003520365.1 Massilia sp. | reverse complement strand
CGAAACGCGCGAGGCGGGCGCGCTCGGATTCGCCGAGCCAGGCGGCGTAGCGCGTCCAGGCGGACGCGGGCAGCAGCGCGGTGTCGCTCAGCCACACGAGCGTATCGGGCTTCGCCATCGCGCCGCCGGCCTGCTTCACTGCTTGATCTTGACGAAATCGCCCTTGAGCGCGACGCCGGCCATCACCGCGCCTTCATGGCATTCGAATTCGGTCTCGCTCGAATTCTCGATGTTCTTGTAGTTGCTGACGATGTTCACGACGGCGTTCGCGCCCAGTTCCTGGGCACGTGCCTGCAGGCGCAGCATGGCCGACAGGAAGGCCCAGTTGCAGGCGGTCTCGGCCGACTTGCCGAAGGCATTCGTCTTCTGGCTGGTCTGGTCGGTGGAGAGCTTTTGCAGCACCTTCGGGGTCGCCTGCTTGCCGAAGTAGAACTTCACGGAGTCGCCCAGGCGCTCCCTGGCGTTGTTCGCCGACATGGCCGCTTCCAGCGGCAGCATCAGCTTGGTGTCGCGGGCCTGCGCCGGCAGGGTGCTGCCGAAGGCGGCTGCGGTGACGGCGATGCTCAGAATAATTTCTTTCATGTTGTTATTTGCTTTCAAGGATAGTGGGAAGGCGCGGCCCCGCCTGCTGCCGGGCCGCGCCGGCGGAACTTCAGTTCGCGGCAACGGCGTTGTCGTCGGCGCCCGACGGGCCGCCGACCGCGGCGTCGTAGTTGGCGACGATGTAGTTGCTGGCCAGCTGGGCCACGCGGGTCAGCATCATGTTGTCGTTCACACCCAGGGTGAAGCCGCCGCTCATGGCGCTGGAACGCTGGAAGAATTCCGGCGTGGCGACGACCTTGCCGGTCTCGTCGCGGAAGGTCACGCGCATCAGCACGCCCGAGCTGCCGGCCAGCGGCCCCAGGAACACGCGCTTGGTGGTGCTCTTGAACGACATCTCTTCGACGATCGGCTCGACGGTCAGGGTGCGGCCGTTGGCCGGACGGCTGTTCCACTGCTGCAGCGACGGCGCCAGGTTCTTCTCCAGGTTGGCGCCGATCTTCGCCAGCGCGGCCGGGTTGCCGTTGTAGCCGGCCTTGTAGGCCACCGGCTTGACGTCGATGCGGCCATAGGACTTGAAGGCGGTAGCCGGGGCTGGATTGTGGGTGGACGAGGCCTTGATGCTGGTGGCGCAGCCCGTCACCAGCGGCAGTGCAACGACGATCGAGGCTGCCAGCAGTGCGCGGCGGGTAGTTTTCATTCTTGTTTCCCTTCTCAAGTGGTGGAAGAACATCGTTTGAAAATCAACGACGTGTTGATACCGCCGAACGCAAAGTTGTTCGACATGACGTATTCGCAGTCGAGGCTTCGTCCTTCGCCCCGGATATAGTCCAGTTGCCCGCACTGCGGGTCGACCTCGTTCAGGTTCAGGGTCGGCGCGAACCAGCCCTCGCGCATCATCTCGATGCTGAACCAGGCTTCGAGCGCGCCGCAGGCGCCGAGCGTATGGCCCATGTAGCTCTTCAGCGAGCTGATCGGCATACGGCTGCCGAACACCGCGTGCGTGGCCTGGGTCTCGGCCAGGTCGCCCTGGGCGGTCGCGGTGCCGTGGGCGTTGACGTAGCCGATCGCATCCGGCGCCAGGCCCGCGTCCTGCAGCGCCAGCTGCATCGCCACCTGCATCGTCGCCGCGTTGGGCTGGGTGACGTGGGTGCCGTCGCTGTTGGTGCCGAAGCCCACCAGCTCGGCGTAGATGGTGGCGCCGCGCGCCAGGGCGTGCTCGCGCTCCTCCAGGATCAGGCTGCCGGCGCCCTCCCCGATCACCAGGCCGTCGCGTTCGGTGTCGAAGGGACGCGGCGTGGCTTCCGGGGTGTCGTTGCGGGTGCTGGTGGCGAACAGGGTGTCGAACACCGCCGCCTCGGTCGCGCACAGCTCCTCGGCGCCGCCGGCGATCATCGCCACCTGGCGGCCAGCCTTGATCGCCTCGTAGGCGTAGCCGATGCCCTGGCTGCCCGAGGTGCAGGCCGAGGACGTCGTGAACACGCGCCCGGTGAGGCCGAAGAACACGCCGATGTTGACCGGCGCCGTGTGCGCCATCATCTTGATGTAGGTGGTGGCGTTGATACCGCGCGTGGTGCGCTCCTCGATCATGCGGCCGAAGTCGCCGATCGCGCTGGTGGTGCCGGCCGAGGAGCCGAAGGAGACGCCCATCTGGCCGCTGGTGAGCAGCGGATGCTCGAGCAGGCCGGCGTCGATCAGCGCCAGTTCGCTGGCGCGGGTGGCCAGCAGCGCCACGCGTCCCATGCTGCGCGTGGCCTTGCGGTTGTAGCGCTCGGACAGTTCGAAGGGCGCGGCGGGCGCGCCCAGGCGCGTGTTCAGGCCTTCGTAGTCGGCCCAGTCCTGCATCCGCACGATGGCGTTGCGGTATTCACCGAGGCGGGTGCGCACGCTGGCCCAGTCGTTGCCGAGCGGGCTGATGCCGGCCATGCCGGTGACGACGACGCGGCGGTTCATGCCAGGCCTCCGTTCACCGACAGCACCTGGCGCGTGACGTAGCCGGCGTCGTCCGACATCAGGTAGCTGACCGCCGCCGCCACCTCTTCCGGGCGGCCGACGCGGCGCGCCGGGATCATCTTCAGCGCTTCTTCCATCGGCACCTCGTCGATCATGTCGGTCTCGATCAGGCCGGGCGCGACGCAGTTGACGGTGATGTTGCGCTTGGCCAGTTCCAGCGCCAGCGCCTTGGTGGCGCCGATGATGCCGGCCTTGGCCGCGCTGTAGTTGACCTGGCCGCGGTTGCCGACCAGGCCGGACACCGAGGCCATGGTCACGATGCGGCCGGGCTTGCGGCGCTGGACCATGGGCATCACCAGCGGGTTGAGCACATTGAAGAAGCCGTCGAGATTGGTGCCCAGCACCTGGTCCCACTCTTCGCCGGTCATGGCCGGGAAGGCGGTGTCGCGCGCGACGCCGGCATTCGCCACCACGCCGTAGTAGCAGCCGTGGGCCTCGATGTCGGCCGCCAGCGCGGCGGCCGTGGCCTCGCGTTCGGCGATGTCGAACTGCAGCACGCGGGCCTTGCCGCCGGCCGCTTCGATCTCGGCGGCCACCGCATCCGCCTCAAGACGGCGGCTGCGGCAATGCACCACCACCTGGTAGCCGTCGCGCGCCAGGCGCAGCGCGATCGCCTTGCCGATGCCGCGCGAGGAACCGGTCACCAACACAGTTTTGTCGATACTACTCAGTCGGAAC
>DOUW01000391.1:4469-6659 GCA_003520365.1 Massilia sp. | reverse complement strand
GCCCTGCGCCTGCTCGGTCGCCAGGATCGCCTCGTTGACACGGTGCTCGAGCTCGCGCTTGGAGCGCCGGATCTGCTTGCTGGCCTCGACCATGCGCCAGGCCACGGTATCGACTTCCTCCAGCCCGTAGGGGCGATACGGAATCTCCTCGCCGTCGGCCAGGCGGTCGGCGCAACGGCCCAGGTATTCGACCGGCGCCACCGCGCGGCGGGCAAACCAGCGTCCGACGGCCACCGCCAGCACCAGCAGCAGCGCCATCATCGCCGCCAGCAATGCCGCGGCCTCGAGCGGCACGCGCCGGACCTCGGCGTTCGGAATGCTGATCAGGACCCGCCACTGCGAATTCGGTACCGTGCTGGCCAGGGTGCGCACCGGGACGCCCTCCAGGGTCTTGCTGTCAAAGAAAAAATTCCGGGTCGTGGCGGCCAGGCGCCGGCGCGTCTGCTCGCGCAACAGCATGCCGACGTAATGCCCGGGGTCGCGCGAGCGGGCCGCGATACGGCCGTTGCGGTCGGTCACGTTGACGCTCCAGGTGGCCGGGAACTGCTGGCGCTGTACCAGGCGCTGCAGGATGCCGACGTGGATGCCCAGCACCAGGTGGTAGCGGGTCTTGCCGTCGACCACGACCGGCACCTGCATCATGAAGTCGTAACGCTGCAGCCGCGGCAAGAAGAACAGGTCCGAGATCAGGGTCTATTCGCCGCCCAGGCGCTGCATCAGCGCCGGCAAGTTCGAGGGATCGCGCCCGCTCAGGGGCATTCCCAGTGGGCGATTGGTGTTCAGCAACGGCTTGCCGTCCAGGCCATACAGGACCGCCACCGCGTCGACGCCCTCGGCGGCACGGCGTGCATGCTCGTGGAACTCGGCATGATCGCCGCTGGCCAGCGCCGGCGAGGCCGCCAGCGTGCGCAGGATGCCTTCGTGGTGGCGCATCTCGTTGTCGATCAGCAGGGCAAAGGCCCGGCCGGTCTCGGCAATATTGCGCTCCTGGTCCTTTTGTTGTTCTGCGTAGACATAGGCGACCGCCAGCGCAGCGCCGATGAACGAGGGGACCAGGAGGGTAACGACAAGGATCAGCAGCCGGTTCCGGAAACGCATTGTGGTCGGGTCCTCCTGGGCCGGCATACAGCATGAAACGACGATGACACTGCCGGGGTCCTGCGCCTGACCGGCAACGAGAAGCCGGCAGCGCGCCGGCTCACCGGGCGATTATACAAGAGGCAACCTTGTTCGCCTGTTCACTTATTTCCTTGCTCTTCGGGCAAGCTTGTAAACGTTCGCTATTGATCTATGTAAGCATCTTTGCCACACGCGAAAATTTAGCTCTGGAATTGCCCAATCGGATATTGCCCTAGGCCATCGGCCTGCCTAGAATCAACTTATTCCGCCAAGCAATCTGTCGCACCGGCAGACACTTTCCAGAGTCGCCCATGTTCCAAGTTCGCCCAGCAGCCGTCCGCCGCATCGCCACCGTCCTCCTCGCCAGCCTCGCCATGTTGCCCGGCCTGGCGATCGAACAGGAGCTCCAGCTCGACTACCGCATGAACGAACGGGTCGTGCAGGTGCCGGCCGGCCGCGACGGCCGCGCCATGCTCGAGACCACCGTGTTCCGCCCGAACGGCCCCGGCCCCTTCCCGCTGCTCGTCATCAATCACGGCAAGGATCCGGGCAGCCCGAGCGCCCAGCCGCGCGACCGCTTCTACTACATGGCCGCCGCGTTTGTTAAGCGTGGCTACGCCGTGATGGTGCCGATGCGCCAGGGTTTCGCCAATTCGACCGGCCGCTACCGCGACCGCGGCTGCGACATGACCGCCAACGGCTACCTGCAGGCCGAGGACATCCGTGCGGCGATCGACTACGCCCGCACCCAGAGCTGGGTCGACGCCGAGCACGTGATCGTCGCCGGCCAGTCCTACGGCGGCCTGGCCACGATGGCGCTCGGCACCGAGCAGCTGCGCGGCGTGCGCGGCCTGATCAACTTCGCCGGCGGCCTGCGCGACGACAGCGCCGGCTGCGGCTGGCGCTCGGCCCTGGTCTCGGCCTTCGCCGAGTACGGCGCGAACAACAAGATCCCGAGCCTGTGGATGTACGGCGAGAACGATTCGCTGTTCGGCCCGGACCTGGCGAACCGCATGCACGAAGCCTTCCAGCAGGCGGGCGGCAAGGCGCGCCTGGTCGAGTTCCCCTCGT
>DOUW01000391.1:0-4463 GCA_003520365.1 Massilia sp. | reverse complement strand
TGGCCAGCCGCGACGGCGAGAAAATCTGGCTCGACGACACCATGCGCTTCCTGCGCCAGATCGGCATGCCGACCGAGGTGGTCTACAACGTGCCGCCGCCGCCGACCCCGGCACGCACCAACTACGCCCAGCTCGACGATATCGAGGCCGTGCCCTTCCTGTCGGAGAACGGACGCCGCGCCTACGCCGACTACCTGACCAAGATGACGCCGCGCGCGTTCGCGGTGTCGCCGAGCGGCGCCTGGACCTGGGCCGAGGAAGGCGAAGCGCCGGAAGCGCGCGCCCTGGCGACCTGCTCGGCCAAGAGCACCGAGCCCTGCAAGCTGTACTCGGTCGACGACTATGTGGTGTGGAACGGCGAGCGCCTCGATGCTGCCGAGAAGGCCTCGATGACGGCCTCGATCGCCGCCCCGGCCGATCCGAACGCGCCGGGCGCGGTCGGCAGCACGGTGCCGACGCCCCAGCCGGCGGCCCAGCCTGCAGCGGCGCCGGCAGAATAACTCGCCGTTTATTTCATCCAGTAATTTGTACAGTCAAGCCGCCGGCGCACCCTTGTGGTGCGCCGGATGCGTTTACACGCAGCACACGCGACATGGCGCAAACCCGTCCCGCGGTCGAGCCCGGAAAATGGGGCGCACCACCATTCGGAGCCATTCATGCGGTGCTTCACTCGGATCCTCTTCGCCATGCTGGCGCTGGCCCTGCTGCCGGCGGGGCCGGCGCGCGCCGCCAACAACGATCCGGTGGTGCTGGTGCACGGCTTCCTCGGCTTCGGACCCGAAGCCTTCCCCACCAGCGGCTACCTGTACTGGGGCGGTTACCACGACATCGCCGGCCACCTGCGCCTCTACAAGGGGCCGCGCACGGTGTTCACCGCCACCGTCGGCGCGATCAGCTCGAACTGGGACCGCGCCGCCGAGCTCTACGCGCAGATCAAGGGCGGCTGCGTCGACTATGGCCTGAATCACTCGCGCACGCCGCTGCCCGGGCAGGAACAGAAGCCCTTCGGGAAATGCTGGGCCGCCGACCCCATCAACAACCCGCAGGGCTATCCGCTGGCGCTCTACCCGGCCTGGGATGCCGCGCACCCGCTCCACTTCATCGGCCACAGCCAGGGCGGCACCACGCTCCGCGCCCTGGTCGAGCTGCTCGAACACGGCGCGCCCGGCGAGGGAGACGGCGAGCTCTACCAGGGCGGCAAGACCGGCTGGGTGCGCAGCGTGACCACGCTCTCGGCGCCGCACAACGGCACCACGCTGCGCGACGCCGTGCTCGACATCCTGCCCCAGCTGCGCTCGCCGCTGCGCGACCTGATCGAGGCCGATTTCCATCGCTGGGAACTGGCGCCGGACGGCGCACGCGACTTCAACCTGTGGGCGCGCACCTCGCCCCACGTCTACTACTTTTCGGTCGGCACCCTGGCGACCGAGGCCGGCGCCTGGTGCTGCAACGGCACCGACCGCGCGATCGCCCCGATCCAGAGCTCGAACCACCAGTACCCGCGCGTCGACATGATCCCCTATTTCAAGACCTATGCCGGCGAATGGATCGTGCCCTCGGTGCGCCAGCACGGCATGGGCGGCTACACGCAAAGCGCGCCGGGGCGGGTACGCGTCGACAGCGAATGGTTCGCCAACGACGGCGTGGTGAACACGGCCAGCATGCGTGCGCCGGCCGGCCACCCGGTGCGCGAGTTCGACGGCACGCCGGTGCGCGGCACCTGGAATTTTCTCGGGAATTACCGGGGGTACGACCACTTCGATATCCTGAACTGGCCAAACAAGGGGCCGTCGGCGGATCCGATCTACGAGCGGATCAGCGATATCATTTTTGGCTTGTGATTGCCCGGCGCTTCGCGGCGCAAGGTTTGGCTCGGATCAACCGCCGTAGCGCGTGGACACAGGTGTCCACCCTACGAAAAGCCGGGCGCAAAACCTTATGGTTGTAGCCGTTGTAGGGTGGACACCCGTGTCCACCCGGTCGAACGCTTGAATGAACGCACCGCGTCGCGCAGCGCACGACGACGGCCGCACTCCCACCCCGAACTGATCGCCCTCTACCCTGTCATGCCGCCGAACGCAGCGCACGCGCCAGGTCCGACAGGCGGTAGGGCTTGTTGACGAAGGCGAAGTCGCTCAGGTTGGCGTGCTCGACCTTCAGGGCCGGCAGCGGATAGCCCGAGGCCAGGATGATCTTCACATCCGGATAATGCTTGCGCGTATAAGCCGCCAGCTCGACGCCGTTCATCCCGTGCGGCATGATGACGTCGGTGAACAGGATGTCGATGTCGCGGCTCTGCAGGAGCGCCAGTGCTTCCTGGCCGCTGGAGGCGGTCAGGACCTGGTAGCCCATGCTGATGTAGAGCGCCGAGGCGACGTCCATCAGGTCCGGCTCGTCCTCGACGATCAGCACCGTCTCGGTAATTTCCTGCTGGGCCGGCAGGTCCTGGCCAGGCGCGGCCGGCAGGTAGATCGAGATCGACGTGCCCTCGCCCGGTGCGGTGCGGATCTTCACCTCGCCGCCGGACTGCTTGATGAAGCCGTAGACCTGGGACAGGCCGAGGCCGGTGCCCTTGCCCACCTCCTTGGTGGTGTAGAAGGGCTCGAAGGCGCGCTCCGCGGTCTCGGGGGACATGCCGGTGCCGGTGTCGGCCACCGTCACCTTGACGTAGGCGCCGGGGGCCAGGCCGTTGACTTCGCGTTCGGCCAGCTCCACGTTCCCGGTATCGATGCACAGGCGCCCGCCCTCGGGCATGGCGTCGCGCGCATTCACCACCAGGTTCAGCAGGGCCGACTCGAAGCGGGCGCTGTCGATGACGGTGGCGCGGATCTCCGGCGCCAGGTGCACCTCGAAATCGATCGCGGCGTTGACCGCGCGCCGCAATACCGACTCGAAGCCCGAGATCAGCCGGTTGACGCTGTGGGTTTCCGGCTGCAGCGGCTGCTGGCGCGCGAAGGCGAGCAACTGCTGGGTGAGCGTGGCGCCGCGGTCGATCGCGCGGCGCATGCTGTCGAGGGTCTTGGCGTCGGCCCCGCCGCCGCTACGCAGCGTCAATACCTCGAGGCCGCTGGCCAGCACCGACAGCAGGTTGTTGAAGTCGTGGGCGATGCCGCCGGTGAGCTTGCCCACCGCCTCCAGTCGNNGATGCCGCCGGTGAGCTGGCCGATCGATTCCATCTTCTGCGCCTGGAACAGCGCCGCGTTGGCTTCGGCCAGGGCGTCGGCCGCGGCCTTCTTCTCGGTCAGGTCGCGCGTGACCTTGGCAAAGCCGATCAGCTCGCCCTCCTCGTCGTGGATGGCGTCGATGATGACGTGGGCCCAGAAACGGGTGCCGTCCTTGCGCATGCGCCAGCCTTCGGCCTCGTAGCGCCCTTCCCTGAGCGCGGTGCCGAGCGCGCGCGCCGGCAGGCCGCTTTCGCGGTCCTCGGGCGTGTAGAAGCTGGAAAAGTGCTGGCCGACGATCTCCTGCTCGGAGTAGCCCTTGATGCGTTCGGCGCCGCCGTTCCAGTTGCTGACCACGCCTTCCGGCGACAGCATGTAGATTGCATAGTCGGACACGCCCTGCACCAGCAGGCGGAAGCGTTCCTCGCTGGCGCGCAGCGCGTCCTGGGCTTTCTTGCGTTCGGTGATGTCGCGCGTGATCTTGGCGTAGCCGAGCAAGTTGCCGTGCTCGTCGTGGATCGGGTCGATGATGACGCTGGCCCAGAAACGGGTGCCGTCCTGGCGCACGCGCCAGCCTTCGGCCTCGTATTTACCCTCCGCCAGCGCGGTGGCCAGGGCACGCGCCGGCAGGCCGCTGGCGCGGTCCTCGGGCGTGTAGAAGCGCGAAAAATGTTCCCCCAGGATCTCGGGCGCCTCGTAGCCCTTGAAGCGGCGTGCGCCGCTGTTCCAGCTGCTGACGTGGCCTTCCGGGTCGAGCATGTAGATCGCATAATCCCGGATGCCCGAGATCAGGTACTGGAAGCGCTGTTCTTCGGTCAGGTTCTGCTTGACGTGAATTCTCTTGTTCATGGGCGGATGGCGCGCCTGCGGTGAGGGAAACATCTTATGATAACTCCAATATCTGCAATCCTGCCACGCGCAAATCATCCCTGCGCAGCCCGGCACCCACCGGCGTCAAGCACGATTTGTCTCGAAATCATTGCTGTCCGTGCCAATGTCGGTTTCGCGGCGTAATGACAGGGCATTGCCTTACATCCAGGCTTGGCTTTCACGCTAGAATAGCGGTTTCGTAACCCAGCCGTGCCGAGCTCGCGCATCATGAAAACAGGCCCATCCGTACCGCTCGACCTGTCCAGCTGCGACAAGGAACCGATCCGCACCCCCGGCAGCATCCAGCCGCACGGGTTCATGCTCACCCTCTCGCCCGCGCTGCAGGTGCTGCAGGCCAGTGCCAACCTGTCGCGCTGGCTCGGCGTCGACGCCGCCGCCGCCGGCGGGCGTCCGCTGGCCGAGGTCATCGGC
>DOUW01000510.1 GCA_003520365.1 Massilia sp. | reverse complement strand
CTGTGCAGAACGAAGGCGGGCTGGCCGGTGACGCGGGTTTCGCGCACCGGGGTGCGGCTGCGGCGCGGGACGGCCGGAGCGGGTGCGGACGCAGGCGCGGACGCCACCGGCGCCGCAACGGCTTCCGGCACAGCCGCGGGGACAACCTCAGTGGCCGCCGCCGGAACCACATAGGGCACGCCGGCTTCCGCCACCTGCGGTTCCGGCGCCGGCAGGTTCCCGGCTTCCTGCATGTCGGTCAGCCTGACCTCGGCTTCCGGCAGTGCGGCGGGATCGGGATGGGGCTTGTCGTGGCTCGTCATGCGTGGTGGGCGAACCGGGGGCGCTTACTCGTAGCCGTAGGCACGCAGGCCCGCTTCGTTGTCGGCCCAGCCTGACTTGACCTTGACCCAGATCTCCAGGTACACGGGACCGCCGAACAGCTTTTCCATGTCCAGGCGCGACTGGGTCGAGATTTCCTTCAGGCGGGCGCCCTTGTTACCGATGATCATCGATTTGTGGGTATCGCGCTCGACCAGGATGGCGGCGAAAATGCGGCGCAGGTTGCCTTCCTGCAGGAACTGCTCGATCACCACCGTACTGGTGTAGGGCAGCTCGTCGCCCAGCAGGCGGAACACTTTCTCGCGCACGATCTCGGCGGCGAGGAATTTCTCGCTGCGGTCGGTGATGTCGTCCGGCCCGAAGATCGGCGGGTTTTCCGGCAGGTGGTTGCGGATCTCGCGCTCGAGGGCGTCGACCTGGAAGCGCAGCTTGGCCGAGACCGGCACGATGGCGGTGAAGTCGCGCAGGGACGCCACCTTCTGCGCGAACGGCATCAGGGTCGCCTTGTCCTTCATGCGGTCCGACTTGTTGATCACCAGGATCACCGGCACGTTCTTCGGCAGCAGGTCGAGCACCTGCTGGTCGGCCGGTCCAAAGGTGCCCGCTTCGACCAGGAACAGGACGACGTCGGACGCCGTCAGCGTGTTCGAGACCGTCTTGTTCAGGGTCTTGTTCAGCGCGTTCGCATGGCGGGTCTGGAAGCCCGGCGTGTCGACGTAGATGAACTGGGCGTCGTCATGGGTCTGGATGCCGGTGATGCGGTGGCGCGTGGTCTGGGCCTTGCGCGAGGTGATCGAGACCTTGGCGCCGATCAGCACGTTCATCAGCGTCGACTTGCCGACGTTCGGGCGGCCGACAATCGCGATGTAGCCGCAGCGGAAGTTCTCGGGAGTGCCGCCGGTGCTGCCGGCGTCGTCGTTGTCGTCGTTATCGTCGTGTGGGAGTTCGGTGTTCATGCTGATTGCTTATGCTGGTTTCGAGGGGGCGCCGTCGTCGGCGCCCTCGCCCTGGATGGTGGCGATGCCGGCCAGTTTCAGCTGGGCGGCACGCGGCTTGGGTTTGCGGCCGGAGGCCGGCGTCTTGCGCAGCGCCTGCTCGGCCATGTCGAGTGCGGCGCGGGCGGCGGCCTGCTCGCCGGCGCGGCGGCTGGCGCCACGGCCGCACACCTGGATGCCGAGCTTCGGCACCAGGCACTCGATCTCGAATTCCTGGCTGTGGGCGGCGCCGTGGGTGGCGATGACGTTATAGGTCGGCAGGGAAATCTTACGGCTTTGCAGGAATTCCTGCAGCAGGGTCTTGGCGTCCTTGCCCAGGGTGCGCGGATCGACCGAGTCGAGCAGCGGGATGTAGAAGGCGCGGATCGCGTCGCGCGCGGCGTCGAAGCCGGCATCGAGGAAGATTGCGCCCAACAGGGCCTCGAGGGTGTCGGCCAGGATCGACGGACGGCGGAAACCGCCCGACTTCAGTTCGCCCTCGCCCAGGCGCAGGAATTGCGACAGCTCCAGCTTCTGGGCGATCTCGTACAGCGACTGCTGCTTCACCAGGTTGGCGCGCAGGCGCGACAGGTCGCCTTCGTCGAGGTTGTTGAAGCGCTCGTAGAGAATCGAGGCGACCACGCAGTTGAGGATCGAATCGCCCAGGAATTCGAGGCGCTCGTTATGCAAGCTGCTGTGGCTACGATGGGTCAGGGCCTGCTGCAAGAGGCCACTGTCCCGAAACGTGTAACCTAGGCGAGTTTGCAATAACTGAAGATTCATTGTCGTTGTTTTCGTAGTACGGGTCGGCGGATGGGTTAGAAAAAGCCTGAAGCCGGAACGACGCCACGGCGGCATTCCGGCTTCCTTCCCTGCGCATTCCCGGGGCTGTCCGCCCCGTTCGGCATCGTGCTCAGTCGGCGCTGGCGGCCACCACGCCGCTCGGGTCGGTGGTGCCGTCGTAGTCGATCACGATGCTGGCGTTGTCGGTCAGCGCAATGCGTTTCTGGTAGGCGAAGCTGATTTCGGGCTCGCCGCCGTCCTTGCTGATGATGAGGTCACGCCCACGCAGGGACGTGACGTTGTTGATGTCGGCAAACCTGTCGAATGCTTTCTGCATCTCGGCCACGCTGCCGCCCTCTTCCTTCACACGGCCGATGCCGTCCTTGATCGAGCGGTATTCCAGCCACGACGGGATCACCTTGATGGCGAGCACCGCGACCAATCCGACGACGATCAATCCCAGGATCAGGCCGGTGAGCGACATGCCCCCTTGCCTGCCCAGGGTAAGCTGTTTCCGGTCCTGCATCCTGCTTCCTCCGAACGTGCGGTCCAGGCAGGCTTACTTGATGCTGCCGATGCGCTTCGGGTCACCGAAGTTCATCCACACCAGGAAAGCCTTGCCGACGATATTCTTGTCCGGCACAAAACCCCAGTAGCGGCTGTCCGCGCTGTTGTCGCGGTTGTCGCCCATCATGAAGTAGTTGCCTTCGGGTACGATACAGGTAAATTGGTCGTACGAATAGTCGCAGGCCTCGCGCTGCGGGAAGTTCTCCACGTTCTCCAGGTTGAACGAGCGTGCCGGATCGGTGTTCAGGATACGGTGCTCGCTGCCCGGCAGCTTTTCGACGAACTGCTTGTGGTAGACCGGCCGCTCGTCGTCGAGATAATCGTCCAGCGGGGTGTACTCCACCGGCTTGCCGTTCACCGTCAGGCGCTTGTTCTCGTAGGTGATTTTATCACCGGGCACACCAATGACGCGCTTGATGTAGTCCTGGCTCATGTCCTTCGGGTACTTGAACACCATGACGTCGCCGCGCTGCGGGTCGTTCAGCTCGATGATCTTCTTGTTGATGATCGGCAGCCGGATGCCATAGGTGTACTTGTTCACCAGGATCAGGTCGCCCACCAGCAGGGTCGGCACCATCGAGCTCGACGGGATCTTGAAGGGCTCCCACAGGAAGGAACGCAGGATGAACACCAGGGCGATCACCGGGAAGAAACTGCCCGAGTACTCGACCCAGGTCGGCTGGCGCAGATGCGCCTGCTCGATCGCGGCGCGGTTGCCGTTGCTGTCGACCTTGATGCCTTCCGACTGCAGCTTGGCGTTGCGCGCGTCGTACTCGGCCAGGGCGGCGTCGGCCGCGGCGCGGCGCTTCTTGGCAAGGACGAAGGTGTCCAGGCACCAGATGATGCCCGTGACCACCATGAGCACGAACAGGATGAGCGCGAAATTCCCCAGGATCGGTTGCAGGTTCATTTATCTTCCACTTGAAGGATGGCGAGGAAGGCTTCCTGTGGAATCTCCACCGAGCCGACCTGTTTCATGCGTTTCTTACCAGCTTTTTGTTTCTCAAGCAGTTTCTTCTTACGGCTGATGTCGCCGCCGTAGCACTTCGCCAGCACGTTCTTGCGCATCGCCTTGACGTTCTCGCGCGAGATGATGGTCGCGCCGATCGCTGCCTGGATCGCCACGTCGAACATCTGGCGCGGGATCAGCTCGCGCATCTTGGCGGCGACCTGGCGCCCGCGGTAAGGCGCGTTGGCGCGGTGCACGATGATCGCCAGCGCGTCGACCTTCTCGCTGTTGATCAGCATGTCGACCTTGACCACGTCGGCGGCGCGGTTTTCCTTGAACTCGTAGTCCATCGAGGCATAGCCGCGCGAGGTCGACTTCAGGCGGTCGAAGAAGTCGAGCACGATCTCGGCCATCGGGATCTCGTAGACCAGCTTGACCTGGCGGCCATGGTAGGCCATGTCCATTTGCACGCCGCGCTTGCCGTTACACAGCGTCATCACCGAGCCGACGTATTCCTGCGGCATGTAGAGATTGACGGTGACGATCGGTTCGCGGATCTCGTTGATCTTCGACGGCTCCGGCATCTTCGACGGGTTGTCGACGCGGATCTGGGTGCCGTCGCGCATCTCGACCTCGTACACCACGGTCGGCGCCGTCGTGATCAGGTCCATGTCGAATTCGCGTTCCAGGCGTTCCTGCACGATTTCCATGTGCAAGAGGCCCAGGAAGCCGCAGCGGAAGCCGAAGCCCAGCGCCTGCGACACTTCCGGCTCGTACATCAGGGCGGCGTCGTTCAGCTTCAGCTTTTCCAGCGAGTCGCGCAGGGCGTCGTACTGGTTGGCCTCGACCGGGAACAGGCCGGCGAACACCTGCGGCTGGACTTCCTTGAAGCCCGGCAGCGGCGCGGGCGCCGGCTTGTTGGCCAGGGTCACGGTGTCGCCCACCTTGGCGGCGGTCAGTTCCTTGATGCCGGCGATGATGAAGCCCACCTGGCCCGCCGACAGTTCCGGCAGCGAGACCGAACGCGGCGTGAAGATGCCGATGTTCTCGACCAGCTGCTGGGAGCCGGTCGCCATCAGCAGGATCTTGTCCTTCGGACGCAGGGTGCCGTTGACCACGCGCACCAGCATGACGACGCCGACATACGGGTCGTACCAGGAGTCGACGATCAGGGCCTGCAGCGGCGCTTCCGGGTCGCCCTTGGGCGGCGGCACGCGCTTGATCAGGTCTTCCAGCACGTCCTCCACGCCGAGGCCGGTCTTGGCCGAGCAGGTCGTCGCTTCCGACGCGTCGATGCCGATCACGTCCTCGATTTCCTTCTTGGCGTTCTCCGGGTCGGCGTGCGGCAGGTCGATCTTGTTCAGGATCGGCACCACTTCCACGCCAAGGTCGAGCGCGGTGTAGCAGTTGGCGACGGTCTGGGCTTCCACGCCCTGGGACGCGTCGACCACCAGCAGCGCGCCTTCGCAGGCCGACAGCGAGCGCGAGACTTCATAGCTGAAGTCGACGTGGCCCGGGGTATCGATCAGGTTCAGGTTGTAGGTCTGGCCGTCGCGCGCCTTGTACTGCAGGGCAGCGGTCTGCGCCTTGATGGTAATGCCGCGCTCGCGCTCCAGGTCCATCGAGTCGAGCACCTGCGCGTCCATTTCGCGGTCCGACAGGCCACCGCACAACTGGATGATGCGGTCGGCCAGGGTCGATTTACCGTGGTCGATGTGGGCGATGATGGAGAAGTTACGTATGTTGTTCATTAACAATGCTCAAAACCAAAAAAGGCGAGGCAGGCGGCCAGGCGGCGACCGGCGCCGCAAAATGCCAGCGCAATACAAAAAAAAGCGCCCCATGCGGACTGGTCCGTCCCCAGGCGAGCGCCATGGAGCGACTGACAAAAGCCTTAGAGCAAGGCGCATCGTCGAAGACAGTACGAGCGTACGGCAAGACGATGCAACGCGGCCATGAGGATTTTGTCGGTCGCTCTTATCGCAACGTGAGAAGCTGATGTACAGTCGACAGAAGCTTTTTCAAACCAGGCATTTTACCGGATTTCAGGGTAGAAAGCCCGGTTTCTGAGGGAAAGGAATCCAATTGGCGGGAAAGACAAACCATATACCGGAATCAGCGGCGCTAACCGTAGGGTGAGCACCCCGTGCCCACATGGAAGCTGGCGGTTTGTTGGCGCGATAAATGCCTGACCGGAAGCGTGCTTGCGACGGCGTTTCGGGCATGGCCGCGAGCTCCCGTTCGATTTTCAGCCGCATCCGGCCGCGCTCCAGCGCTGAATCTGCGCCGGCGTTCGCGTGGGCACGGGGCGCCCACCCTACGGTCCCGGCTGCGTGAAATTGTATGCAACCGCCTGGATGGATGCAGACCTTACGCCCCCATGGCGATCGGCTGGTAGCGCTCGACGTAACGCCGCACCGCCGTCTCGTCGAGGAAGTAGTGGCACAGCTCGGGCTCGGCCAGGTCGCCGAACAGCACCGGCACCAGCTCGTCGAAGCGTTCGACGAGTGCCGGGTCGGCATCGACGTCGACCACGGCGACCTCGAAGGGCCGCCCCGGGGCTTCGAGCTTGCGCAGCGCCGCCAGCATGTCTTCGCACAGGTGGCACCAGCTGCGCGAATAAAGCGTGAACGTGACCACGTCGCGCATCACCTGGCGGCCGTCGGCTTGATGACGAGGTACTGCGTGATGTTCTCGCGCCGCACCAGCACCGCCACGCTCTTTTTCGGATCGAGCTTGCCGGCCAGGGCGTTGAACTGGGCCGCGTCCTTGATCTCGACGTTGTTCATCTGCAGGATCAGGTCGCCCGCGCGCACGCCGGCCATGGCTGCCCTGCCCTCGCTCGAGTCGACCAGCACGCCGCCCTCGATGCGCAGCTCGCGGCGCTGTTCGGGCGTCAGGTTCAATACGTGCAGGCCGAGCGCGTTCGGCGCCGGGCCCGGGGCGGGCTTGTTCGACTGCGGCTTATTCGCGGCGGCCTTCTCGTCTTCCAGCTCGACGATGGTGACCGGCACGTCGAGCTGGGCGCCGCGGCGCCAGACGGTGACGGTGGCCTTGGTGCCGACCTTGCTGGCGGCCACCATGCGCGGCAGGTCGCGCGTGGTTTCGATCGGCTGGCCGTTGAAGCGCAGGATGATGTCGCCGACCTTGATGCCGCCCTTCTCGGCCGGGCCGCCCGGCTCGACCATCGAGACCTCGGCGCCGCGCGCCTTGCCCAGGCCGAGCGACTCGGCCACATCCTTCGTGACTTCGCTGATCTGCACACCCAGGCGCCCGCGCGTGACGCGGCCGGTCTTCTTGAGCTGGTCGGCGACGCGCATCACTTCGTCGATCGGCACCGCGAACGAGATGCCGTTGTAGGCGCCGGAGAGCGTGGCGATCTGCGAGTTGATGCCGATGACCTCGCCGCGCATGTTGATCAGGGGGCCGCCCGAGTTGCCCGGGTTGACCGCGACGTCGCTCTGGATCAGCGGCAGGAAATCGCCGGTGTCGCGCGACTTGGCCGAGATGATGCCGGCGGTCACGGTATTGTCGAGGTTGAAGGGCGAACCGATCGCGATCACCCATTCGCCGACGCGGATCTTGCTCGAGTCGCCGGTGCGCAGGTAAGGCAGGTTGGTCGCGCCCACCTTCAGCAGGGCGACGTCGGAACGGCGGTCGGCGCCCAGCACCTTGGCCTTGAATTCGCGGCGGTCGGTCATGGTGACGGTGACTTCGTCGGCCCCTTCGACCACGTGGGCATTGGTCAGCACGTAACCGTCGTCCGAGATGATGAAGCCGGAGCCGACGCCGCGCTCGACCTCTTCTTCCTGGCCCTGCTGCGGCGCGCGGCGGCGCGGGATGGGCTGGCCGAAGAAGCGGCGCAGGAATTCCTGCATCTCCTCCTCGCCCGGACCTCCCTGCCCCAGGCGCACGCGCTCGGTGGTGCGGATGTTGACCACCGCCGGTCCGGCCTTGTCGATCAGGTCGGAGAAATCGGGCAGGCCGGTCACGACCGGGGTCGGAACGGGGGCGGCGGCATGGGCCGCGCCGGACAGGGACAGACCGGCAGAGGCAACCAGCAGGGCCGACAGGACGACGCTAACAGTTTTGCTTGTCATGGGAGTGGAGGGTCAGGTCAGGAATTGACGTAATGGTAAGCCAAAACCCGGTGCCTTGTCGCGCAGCCGCCGCGTGGGCCGCGGGATGCGGAAAAAGAGGTTGCGGAGGTCGCGCGAATGGGCAGGGAGGCCCGCGCTGACGCATCGGTCCGGCGAGAGGGCCGGAACGGGAAGGAAGCGGCCTGGGTTCAGCTGGACGGCGAGGAAGCGGCCAGCGCCATCGGCTTGGCCACCTCTCCTTCGCCCGCCGTGCTGCGGCGCGGGTGCAGCGGCTCGGCCGCCAGGCGGGCGGCGAGCCTGGCCGAGAAACCGCCCGAGAGCGGCGGCGTTTCAGCCGTGCGCAGCATATCGCCGATGAGGTGATACACTTCCCACGCTTGGCTACCGTCCGCCGTGCGCAGGGCTGCGCCGGCCAGCTCCAGGTCATCCTTCGGCAAGGCGTCGTCGCATAAAGCGGAGATGTGTTCGCGGTTTTTTTTGTGGGTATCCATCGGTAGTTCCATCACGGTAGCCGTGTGATCAAAAAGTTGTGCAAGGTATTGGTGCGATCATCGCTACCTACCGACGTTTATCACCCGGAAAATCGAGCAGGGGCTTCAATTTTTCGGCGATGACTTCGCGTGCCCGGAATATCCTGCTGCGCACCGTCCCGATCGGGCAAGCCATCACTTCGGATATTTCCTCGTAGCTCAAACCCTCAATTTCGCGCAGGACAATCGCAGTCCGCAATTCCAGCGGCAGCGCCTCCATCGCGGCATTGACCGTATAAGCGATCTGCTTGCTCGCCAACACCGATTCCGGCGTATTAATGTCGCGCAAACTGTCCGCATCGTCAAACGCTTCAGCACGTTCCGTATCCGCTTCGGTGGAAGTCGGCGCGCGCCTGCCCTGTGTGACGAGAAAATTCTTTGCCGTGTTGATGCCTATTCGGTACAGCCAGGTATAAAACGCCGACTCGCCCCGAAAATGGCGCAATGCGCGAAACGCCTTGATGAACGTTTCCTGCACCACGTCTTCGGCTTCGGCGGGGTCGTGCACAAGGCGCGACACCAGCCGCATCAGCCGGCGCTGATACTTCGCCACCAACAAATCGAACGCCTGCCGGTCACCGGCCTGGACGCGTTCGACCAGCAGTTGATCACCCTCGCGTTCTGTCGTCACTGACCGTGTCCCATAAACCGCGGCAAGCCGAGGGTCCTTGATAAACCTACTGCGCGTCGGACTGTCGGCCTGCGGTGCTCGCTGTACGTGCGTACAGCTGCGCTCCTCGGCCAACATTCCTTCCGCTCGCTACGGTTTCTCAAGGCCCCTCTCATTTCTAAGAGTTGGCCGGCTGCAATAAGTTCAAAGTATTTCGGAGACGCTTTCCGGTGTAACAGTTCGTCCGTATAAGGTGCCGAACGCAACACGCAAAGCGCGGTATTCGTCGGGGGCCAGGCTGTCGCGCAATACCGGCACGACCCAGCATCGGTCGCGCGCGCCGCCCAGCCGTAACAGCATCAGTTGCGGCCATAACAGGCTTCCCGGCAACAGCGTGACGGCGGTGGCGGCGTCGATTGCAGTGCCGGCTCCCACCTTCTGTTGTACCGTCAGGCGCACCGCGCCGGTTCCAGATACATCAATCCGGTGCGTCTTTGTCAGGGTGGTGCATCCGTACAGCAAGGAGATCGCTGCGAGCAGGAAAAAGAGTGCACAGGGGAAGGCAAAAGCCAGGTCTTCCGACCACGCGCCGGCAATGTGGATGGCGGCGCCGAGATGGACGAGCGCGGCCACGCCGAGGCCAATGCGCAGGCGGCGCGAAGGTGCAACGAACGCGCTGATGGCGATCGCGGTCATGAGAAAGGAAGGGAAATGCGGAACGCCTGCCGCGCGCGGTGTGCGGCAGGGTCAGGCGCCCGGCCCTGTTAGACAGAGCCGGGCGGAGCAGGTTCAGACTTTACCGAAGACCAGGGTACCGTTGGTACCGCCGAATCCGAAGTTGTTCTTCACGGCATAGTTGATCGTCATATCGCGCGCGGTGTTGGCGACGAAGTCGAGATCGCAGGCCGGATCCTGGTTGAAGAGGTTGATGGTCGGCGGCGAGACCTGGTTGTGGATCGCCAGCACCGTGAACACCGACTCGAGGCCGCCGGCGCCGCCCAGCAGGTGGCCGGTCATCGACTTGGTCGAGTTGACCACCAGCTTCTTCGCGTGGTCGCCAAAGGTGCGCTTGATGCCCTGCACTTCGGCCAGGTCACCCAGCGGCGTCGAGGTGCCGTGCGCGTTGATGTAATCCACCTGGTCGGCGTTCAGGCCGGCGTTGGCCAGGGCCGAGACCATGCAGCGGCTCGCGCCACTGCCGTCTTCGACCGGCGCGGTGATGTGGTTCGCATCCGCGCTCATGCCGAAGCCCAGCAGCTCGGCGTAGATCTTCGCGCCGCGCGCCTTGGCGTGCTCGTACTCTTCCAGCACCAGGACGCCTGCGCCCTCGCCCAGCACGAAGCCGTCGCGGTCGCGGTCCCAGGGACGCGAAGCCGTGGCCGGATCGTCGTTGCGCGACGACAGTGCGCGTGCCGAGGCGAAACCGCCCAGGCCCAGCGGCGAAATGGTCGACTCGGCGCCGCCGGCGATCATCACGTCGGCGTCGCCATACTCGATCAGGCGGCCCGCCGCGCCGATGCAGTGCAGGCCGGTGGTGCAGGCGGTCACGATGGCCAGGTTCGGCCCGCGCAACCCGAATTTGATCGAGAGGTCGCCCGAGATCATGTTGATGATCGATGCCGGCACGAAGAACGGCGAGATGCGGCGCGGACCGCGGCCGTCATACTCTTCCTTGGTCGCCTCGATCATCGGCAGGCCGCCAATGCCCGAACCGACGATGGCGCCGATACGGTCGGCGTTCTCTTCGGTGACCTGGATGCCCGAATCCTGCAGGGCCTGGATGCCGGCGGCCATGCCGTAATGGATAAAGGTATCCATGTGACGGCCTTCCTTGCCCGGCAGGTAGTCTTCGACGTTGAAGTTCTTCACCTCACCCGCAAAACGGGTCGAAAACGGCTCGGCATTGAACTTGGTAATGTTGGCAATGCCCGACTTGCCTGCCAGGGCGGCGCTCCACGCTTCGGCAACGGTGTTGCCGATAGGTGAAACGCAGCCCAGGCCGGTAATGACGACGCGGCGGTTGCGTGAACGACTCAAGCGATTCTCCCGAAAAACTTAAAACAGCTTAGGCCTTGACGTGCGCGGTTGCGTAGTCGATAGCTTGCTTGACGGTGGTGATTTTCTCAGCCTGCTCGTCAGGGATTTCCATTTCGAACTCGTCTTCCAGGGCCATCACCAGTTCAACGGTGTCCAGGGAATCAGCGCCGAGGTCGTCAACGAACGAGGACTCGATTTTGATGTCGGCTTCTGCAACACCCAGTTGCTCAGCGACGATTTTTTTAACGCGTTGTTCGATATCCGACATGTTATGGCTCCATTAGGTATGTGTTGCGGAAAGTGCGCGCATTTTATCAGGTTTGCGCGCCGAAAAACTATTTTCGGCGTCTGACGTTATTTCAGCCGAAACGTCTGCTAAAAGATGAGAATTCGCCGGGATACGAACAGGCCAAAACGCGATGAAAGCCCAGCCCGGCGCTTTTCCGCATCAATTCATGTACATGCCGCCGTTCACGTGCAGTTCGGTGCCGGTGATGTAGGCGGCGGTCGGACCGGCCAGGAAGGCCACCGCGTGGGCGATGTCTTCGGGCTGGCCCAGGCGGCCCAGCGGGATCTGGGTCAGCAGCGCTTCGTGCTGGCCTTCGCCCAGGGCCTTGGTCATGTCGGTGTCGATGAAGCCCGGCGCCACGCAGTTGACGGTGATGTTGCGGCTGCCGATCTCGCGCGCCAGGGCGCGGGTCATGCCGGCCACGCCGGCCTTGGCGGCGGCGTAGTTCATCTGGCCCGGGTTGCCCGAGGCGCCCACCACCGAGGTGATGTTGATGATGCGGCCCTGCTTGGCCTTCATCATGCCGCGCAGGACCAGGCGCGACAGGCGGCCGACGGCGGTCAGGTTGGTCGTGATGACGCTGTCCCACTCCTCGTCCTTCATGCGCATGGCCAGGTTGTCCTGGGTGATGCCGGCATTGTTGACGAGGATCGACAGGCTGCCGAAGGTCTTTTGCACTTCGTCGACGACGGCGGCGCAACGCTCGGCGTCGGTGACGTTCAGCACCATGCCCTTGCCGCCGAATTCGGCGAGGTAGGCGCTGATCGCTTCGGCGCCGGCTTCGCTGGTGGCGGTGCCGACGACTTTCGCGCCCTGGCGGGCCAGCTCGAGGGCAATGGCCTTGCCGATGCCGCGCGATGCGCCGGTGACGAGGGCGACTTGGTTCTGCAGATTCATCTAATTCTTGTCCTTATCTAGTGCGAATTCGTTCAGGCTGCCTTGACGGCTTCGAGCACGCGCTCGAGCGCGGCCTGGTCGACCAGGGCTTCGCCGGCCAGCACCGGGTCGATGCGCTTGGCCATGCCGATCAGCGTCTTGCTCGGGGCGCATTCGATGACCTGGGTGATGCCGCTCGCGGCCATCTTCTGCATCGTCTCGACCCAGCGCACGGGACCGGCGGCCTGGCGCACCAGGGCGTCCTTGATCGCTTCCGGATCGTTCAGGATAGCGACATCGACGTTGTTGATCAAATCGATACGCGGCGCATTGAAGCTGAGCTTGGCCATGTAGTCGCGCAGGCGGTCCGACGCGGGCTTGAGCAGCGAGGAGTGGAACGGCGCCGAGACCGCCAGCTTCATGGCGCGCTTGGCGCCCTTGGCCTTGGCGATCTCGCAGGCGCGGTCGATGGCGGCCGTGTGGCCGGCGATCACGATCTGGGTCGGCTCGTTGAAGTTGACGGCTTCGACCACGTCGCCCTGGGCGGCTTCGAGACACGCTGCGCGCACGTCGTCGGCCGAGAGACCCAGCACGACGGCCATGCCGCCCTGCCCGACCGGCACCGCTTCCTGCATCGACTGGGCGCGGAAGCGCACCAGCGGTACCGCGTCCTTGAAGTCGATCACGCCGGCGGCGACCAGGGCCGAGTATTCGCCCAGGCTGTGGCCGGCCACGACGGCGGGCTGTGGACCGCCGGCGGCGATCCAGGCGCGGTAGACGGCGACCGCGGCGGTCAGCATCACCGGCTGGGTATTCGTGGTGAGGTCGAGTTCTTCCTTCGGGCCTTCGGCGATCAGCTTGCCGATGTCCATGCCCAGGGCATCGGAGGCTTCGGCGACGGTTTGCTCGACGATCGGGTTGCCGGCGAAGCCGTTCAGCATGCCGACCGCTTGCGCGCCCTGGCCGGTGAACAGGAATGCGAATTTGCTCATCTTCTTCTAGTCCTTACTTAATTACTTGCGGAATCAGCACGGCGTTACATGCGGGCCAGGATCGCGCCCCAGGTGAAGCCGCCGCCCACGCCTTCCATCAGGATGTTGTCGCCCGGCTTGATGCGGCCGTCGCGCACGGCGATGTCGAGCGCCAGCGGGATCGAGGCGGCCGAGGTGTTGCCGTGCTCGTCGACGGTGACGACCATGCGCTCGATCGGCAGGCCGAGTTTCTTGGCGGTGCTCTTCATGATGCGGATGTTGGCCTGGTGCGGGATCAGCCAGTCGACGTCGGACGGCTGCATCTTCGCCGCGTCCAGCACCTCGGTGGCGACTTCCTCCAGCACGGTGACGGCCAGCTTGAACACGGCCTGGCCATCCATGTGCAGGAAGCCGCCGTTGGCCGCCGTCGGGCCGCCCTCGGGGACGCCCTTGACCGCCAGGATGTCGGAATGGGTGCCGTCGGCGTGCAGCCTGGCGGCCAGGATGCCCGGCTCGCTGGACGCCTCGACCACCACCGCGCCGGCGCCGTCGCCGAACAGCACGCAGGTGGTGCGGTCCTCGAAATTCAGGATGCGCGAGAACACTTCGGCGCCGATCACCAGCACGGTCTTGTGCATGCCGGACTTGATGAAGGCGTCGGCGGTCGAGAGCGCATAGACGAAGCCGCTGCAGACGGCCTGCACGTCGAAGGCCGCGCTGTGGTTGCCCATGCCGAGCTTGCGCTGGACGATGCAGGCGGTGCTCGGGAAGCTGCCCGGGAAATCCGGAGTGGAGCTGGCCACGATCACCATGTCGATGTCGGCCGGGGTCTTGCCGGCCATCTCGAGCGCACGCAGGGCCGCCTCGACCGCGAGGTCGGAGGCTTTCTGCTCGGGCTCGGCATAATGGCGCGCGGAAATGCCGCTGCGCGAACTGATCCACTCGTCCGAGGTCTCGATGCCCTTGGCGGCCAGTTGCGCCGCCAGCTCGTCGTTGCTGACCCTGCGCGCCGGCAGGTAGCTGCCGGTACCGATGATTTTGCTGTAGACAGTCATTACGTCTCCACCCTTGTTCCGTGAAATCAGCCCTGGCGCGTGGCGTCAGGCGTGTCTGGCATCAGTTCGGCTATCATCGCCGACAATTGCTCTTGTACATTATATTTCGCCGCATCGAAGGCGCGTTTGATCGCCCACTCGAAGGCGTAGGCATTCGCGCCGCCGTGGCTTTTGAACACCAGGCCTTTCAGGCCGAGCAGGCTGGCGCCGTTATAGCGCTCAGGATTGAGCTTCTTCAATGCGCTGCGGGCGAGTACCGCGCCCATCATCGACAGCACATTCTGCTTGAAGACGGATTTCACGAAGCGCGACAGGCCTTCGACCGCCTTCAGGGTGACGTTGCCGACGAAACCGTCGCAGACCACGACGTTGGTCGTGCCCTTGAAGATATCGTTGCCTTCGACGTTGCCGTAGAAGTTGAGCGAACCGCGCTCGTGGTCGGCGCGCAGCAGGGTGGCGGTGTTCTTGACGACCTCGTTGCCCTTGATCTCTTCCGTGCCCACGTTCAGCAGGCCGATGGTCGGGCGCTGCACGCCTTCCATGGCCGAGAACAGGACCGAGCCCATGATCGCAAACTGGTGCAGGTGGTGCGGCTCGCAGTCGACGTTGGCGCCGAGGTCGAGCATGTAGGTCGGGCCGTTCTTCTGGTTCGGCAGGATCGAGCAGATCGCCGGACGGTCGACGCCGGCCATGGTCTTCAGGACATAACGCGAGACCGCCATCAGGGCGCCGGTGTTGCCGGCCGAGACGCAGGCGTTCGCCGTGCCGTCCTTGACCAGCTCGACCGCGACGCGCATCGAGGAATCCTTCTTGCGGCGCAGGGCCACCTCGACCGGATCGTCCATCGCCACCACTTCGGAGGCGTGCTTCACGGTCAGGCGCGGGTTCGCGTCGGCGTTGTGTTTCTTCAGTTCCGCGCGCAGCACGTCTTCGAGGCCAACCAGGATCAGTTCGGCTTCGGGCTGCTGTTTCAGGAACGACAGGGCTGCAGGGATCGTAACGGAGGGACCGTGGTCTCCGCCCATACAGTCGATGGAAATTTTAATTGTCATTTTGGAGGTACGAACCGCGGCTCACAGGGGGCGGGCGGCTGGATGCATGCGCTCGCCGGCAGGACGCCAGCCCGAGACGGCAACCGTGGAAATGACGGTGCGGATGGTGCGGCCGGGGATAAAGAAAAAGCGGCGCCACGCACTTGAGATACGTTGCACCGCTTTCATGGTACAGAAAAGCAAGACGGCGATTACTCGTCGTTCTTGGTCTTCAGGACTTTGCGACCACGGTAGAAGCCGTTCGGGCTGATGTGGTGACGCAGGTGGGTTTCACCGGTGGTCGGCTCGACTGCCAGGTTAGGGGCAACCAGGAAATCGTGCGAACGGTGCATACCGCGCTTCGATGGGGACTTCTTATTCTGCTGAACTGCCATGATGACTCCTAATACTAAAGTTCTAAAATTCTAACACATTCGATTTGCAAAAAACATGCGCATCGAGTATCCCACCGGCAATCCTTCGATTGCCGACTCTGTATGAAACGCTGCCCTGACATACTCGACTGTGCACGCGTTTGACACGTTCTGTACAACAACTACAACTACTTGATTCTTTATTCGGATTTCAGGTTCTTCAAGCCGGCGAAGGGCGAGACCTTTTCGGACTTCAGCGACTCCAACAGGCTGGTGTCGGGGCACTGCTCGTGCTTCGGCGCCTGTGGCAGGGCCAGCAGGGCTTCGTCTTCCAGCAGCTGGCGAATGTCGCATTCGCGGCTGCCGACGATCACGTCGATACTTTCGTCGTCGAGGATTTCCTCGATCTGGTCGGCTTCCTCGTCGTCGCGGCCCAGCACCAGCTGGGTGGACGAATCGATGCGGTAGCCGAACGGGGTCAGGCAACGCTGGCACGCCAGCTGGACGGGACCCGAGACCGACAGGGTCATCGTCGGGTAACCCTGCGGGGTGGTGCCGCCCTGGATGGACCAGGCGATCTCGCCGCTGTTGTCGGCACAATCGGCGGCCAGGCGCGTCATTTCCGCAACCGGCGTCACCCCTTCGCGATAGCCATTGGTGCGGCAGAATTCAAAGGCGTCGATGACAAAAGCGCTCATTGCAGAAAACGTCCCCGGAAAACCTGCGATAATAACAGGCTTGTCCCCGCACAGTCAAAGACTTACGCGATTTTTTGGCCCGCTGCGCCCTCGTCTGTTGCCGATACGCCCACCGCCCGATCAGGCGTGTCGTGATTTATAAGCTTGGCTTGCCGGGACGCGTTATCTATCTGTTTTACTTATGAATCCTCGACCCAGGCCGCTATGATACCAAGTTCCGTCCCGCCGCGCCTCATCCTCGCATCCAGCTCCGCCTACCGCCGCGACCTGCTCTCGCGCCTGCACCTGCATTTCGAGGCGATCGCGCCCCACGTCGACGAAACGCCGCTGCCCGGCGAAGCGCCCGAGGCAACCGCGCTGCGCCTGGCGCGCGCCAAGGCCCAGGCCGTCTCCGCCCTGCAGCCGGGCGCGCTCGTGATCGGCTCCGACCAGGTCGCCACGCTCGACGGCGAACAGATCGGCAAGCCCGGCAATCATGCGAACGCCCTGGCCCAGCTGCAAAAGATGCGCGGCCGCGAGGTCGTTTTCCATACGGCGCTGTGCCTGTGGGATGGCCGCGTGGCCGATCCCTCGCTGGCCGCCCAGGTCGAGAACGTCCGGGTCTTCGTGCGCTTCCGCGATTTGCCGGACGCCGAGCTCGACGCCTACCTGCGCATCGAGCAGCCCTACGACTGCGCCGGCAGCGCCAAGAACGAGGGCCTGGGCATCGCCCTGCTCGACCGCATCGAGTCGACCGACCCGACCGCCCTCACCGGCCTGCCCCTGATCGCCCTGACCGGCATGCTGCGCCGCGCCGGCATGCCCTTCTTCGGCACCTGATCCACCCACATTTTTTCGCTATGCCCGGTACCCTCTTCCTGATCCCGAACACCCTCGGCCCCACCGACGCCCAACCCGGCGCCCTCAACCACGTCCTGCCCGGCCAGGTCCAGGCGCTCACTTCCCAGCTCGGCTATTTCGTGGCCGAGAACGCCAAGACGGCGCGCGCCTTCCTGAAACTGGTCGCGATCGACCATCCGCTGGCGCGCCCGCTGCAGGACATCCGCATCGCCGAGCTGAACGTGAACACGCCGCCGGCCGCCCTCTCCATCCTGCTCGAACCGCTGCTGGCGGGCGAGGATGCCGGCCTGGTCTCGGAAGCCGGCGTGCCGGCCGTGGCCGATCCGGGCGCGGACCTGGTGCGCCTGGCCCACCAGCACGGAATCGCGGTGCGCCCGCTGGTCGGCCCCTCGTCCCTGCTGCTGGCCGTGATGGCGAGCGGCCTGAACGGCCAGAGCTTCGCCTTCAACGGCTACCTGCCGACCGACGCGGCGGCGCGCGCCAAGCGCATCCGCGACCTGGAAGCACGCTCGCGTACCGAGAAGCAGACGCAACTGCTGATCGAAACGCCTTACCGCAACGGCCAGATGCTCGAAGCGCTGGTGAATACCTGCCAGCCGGGCACCCTGGTCTGCGTGGCGACCGACCTGTCGCTGGCTACCGAGTCGGTGCGCACCCTGACGGCGGCGAAGTGGAAGGCGCAACTGGCCGCCGGCAAGGCGCCGGATTTCCACAAGAAGCCGACGGTCTTCCTGTTCCTGGGGCAATAACGAATCGGGTCTCGTAGGGTGGGCACCTGTGCCCACGCGGGATCATCGCAAATTCAGAGTCGACGCCTCCGAAGTCGTCAACGGAAGTTTCGTAGGGTGGGTTCTCGAACCCACGCGGGTTCACCGTCAATTCAGAGGCCGCGTCCCCGAAATCGTCGACGGAA
>DOUW01000342.1 GCA_003520365.1 Massilia sp. | reverse complement strand
TTCCCCGCGAAGAACCTTTTTTATGCCGTCCGCATGGGCCGTGCACTGTGCATTGCCTCCAGGAATGTCCACCGTTACACTCGCTCCTGTTCGAACGACAGGAAAGCCGATGCGCCAGACGAAAACGCCGCGTTACCAGGGAAGGGTCAGCAGCTGGAAGGATGAACAGGGCTTCGGCTTCATCGCGCAGAACGGCGGCGGGCCGAGCGTCTTCTTTCACATCAAGGCCTTTACCGAGCGCGGCATCCGGCCGGCGCCGGGCGACCTCGTCACCTATGAACTGCACGTCAACGACAAGGGGCAGCCGCGCGCGGAACGCGTCGCCTTCGTGCGCGACCGGACCGCGCCTGCTCGCGAATCTTCCGCCAGCCGTTCCGGCTCGCCGCTGATCGCCTTCGGCTTTTTCGCCATGCTCGGGATTGCCGTCCTGCTCGGCAAGCTCCCTGCCCTGGCACTCGGCCTGTATACCGGCGCCAGCGTGGTCGCCTTCATCGCCTATGGCTTGGACAAGTCCGCGGCCCGCAACGGCCGCTGGCGCACCAAGGAAAGCACGCTGCACATGCTGGCCCTGGTCGGCGGTTGGCCGGGCGCCCTGCTGGCCCAGCGCGTGTACCGGCACAAGTCGAAAAAGCGGGAATTCCAGGTGGTGTTCTGGGCTACCGTGCTCCTCAATTGCGGCGTGCTGGGGTTGACCATGTTGCCCGCGAGCGTGCGCAATCCTGCGCTTGCGATAATTGGTTAGATTCTAGGCATTGCCAAGGAGATATACTCCAGCTCGCGATACGGCGTGCCGACATGCCAGACACCGCCCTTGCCCGGCTTTCGCGCGAGATGGAATCAATTTTCGTGCCTTTCCCGTGCGAAACAAACGGCAATGCCCTGCCACCAGAAGGAACACCTATGAAATTCGTCGTCCAGACCGCACTCGGCCTGTCGCTCCTTGCCGCAGTCCCCGCCGCAGTCCCGGCATTCGCCGCCAGCCCGGCGCCCACGATGCAGACCGGCGCAATCAGTCCCGCACACGTGAAAGCCGTGCAGGACCTGCTCGGCGCGATGCAGTTCGAATTCGCCATGCGCGGCGTGGCGTCGCGCACCCGCTACCCGAGCGAAGCACAGCGCCAGGCCGTGTTCGCCAGGCTCGACAAGATGCCGCCGGCCGAGATCCACCGCCGCCTGGCGCCGGCGCTGACGCGCTTCGTCTCCGCCGATACCGCGATCGAAATGACCCGTTTTTACGGCACGTCCTACGGCAAGAAGGTCATCCACAGCAAGTACAACAGCAGCGCGCAAATCATGATGCCGGGCGCGCGGGCGACGGTGCCGCCGGAAGAAAAGAAAGAACGCAAGCGCGCCGCATATGTCACGGCCAGCAAGGAACTGGCGGATGCGGAACCGATGTTCCAGCGTGAAGCGTTCAAGCTGCTGCAAGCGATTAGCAACGAGAAGCGCTGACCAGCCGCCCCGGGCAGGGTCGATCGCCGACGCCAACACCGCCCTCGCATCAACAAACAAGGGAGCGCGACGCATGTGTCGGCTCCCTGCTCCGCCACACGTCGGCGCAAGTATGCGGCGGCGCCCGCCGTCATCCGGCCGCCTCGCTTCACTCCTGATTCCTCCTTCGGCTCGGCCGCCATCGGCCCGGCGTGTCGGCAAAACGCATTCATCGGTTGCATTGATCTGAATCATCTTTCCATTGAGCACTAGCCTGGTCCACTCGGGTAAGCTCAAGGACTTGGCACGTCCTGTATCGGGAAGTTCGCCAGGACGCCCCGTCTCGTTGTGCAGTCTGTGTGTATTCCGTTCGTGCTCACCAATGGAGTCGTCCAGATGACAAACCCGTCCATGTGCCGCTTCCCATGAAAGCGCTTCCGGACTTCGCATCGTTGCGCATGTTTGGCCCCGGACTGAGCCAGCATGCCCGTCTGTTCACGCTGACATGCCCACGACAGGCCGGTTTGCCGCAATCGCTCGCCGCCGAACAGTTCTCCGGTCGCGAAGCGATCAATACGCTGTACTGGTTCGATATCGACGCATTAAGCACGTCGACCGATCCGGATCTGTCCGGCTTCCTCGGCGAAGAATTGACGCTGCGCTTGCTGCAGCCGGATGGCAGCCGGCGTGCGTGGCATGGCTTGTGTACGCATGCATCCTGGCTCGGCGCCGATGGCGGAGTCGCGCGCTATCGGCTGCGGCTTGAGCCGGCGCTGGCGCTACTGGCACTCCGCCGCGACTGCTACATCTTCCAGGACAAGAACGTCCGCGATATCGTCACCGAACTGCTGGCCGACTATCCGCAGGTGCGCTTCGAATTCGATCTCACCCAGGAACTCGCGCCCCGCCCTGTCTGCACCCAATACCGCGAAAGCGATCTCGAATTCCTCCTGCGCCTGCTCGCGTCCGAGGGCCTGAACTGGCGTTTCGAACACGACCAGTCCGAGAACGACGACGACACCGGGCATGCGCGCCATCGGCTCGTGATCTTCGACCGTCGCGCGACCGTGCCGGCTGTTGCGGGAAAAGAAGCGGTGCGCTTCCATGGCGTGCGCGCCACCGAACACGACGATGCCATCGACGACTTCCGCGCACGCAGGACAGTGGAAGCGAATGGCGTGAGCATCAGCAGCTGGGATCCGGCCCATCTGGTCGCAGCGGGGGCGGAACTGCAAACGAACCTCGACACAGGCGCCTTGCCTTCGCTGCCGATCTACGACGGAAGCGGCGAACGTATCGTCAGCGAGCGCCGTGCGGCATACCGGCATGGCGAACTGATGCTGCAAGCGCTGGAAATGAACTACAAGGTCTTCGAGGGCGCCGGCGCCGTGCGGCGCCTGGCTGCGGGCCACGCTTTCCGGCTTACCCAGCACGATCGTTACCGCACGTCCAAGGATCGATTCACGGTGCTGTGGGTCGCGCACGAAGCGCGTAACAACTTCGACACCGGCATCGGCGGCACCACGCTTTCCGGCATCGAGAACGGCACGTACCGGAACACCTTCGGCTGCGTGCGCGACGTCGTTCCTCTGGTGCCGGCCTCGATCGCGGCCCCGCGGACCGGCACTGCGCACGGCCCGCAGACCGCACTCGTCGTCGGGCTCGGCGATGCCGTCGCGACGACCAACCGCGATCATCAGGTAAAAATCCAGTTCGCCTGGCAGCGCGGCCGCAATCCCAACCGGGGCGGACTTGCGCACGACACCGATGCGCTCGGCAATGCACCGGGTGACGACAGCTCGGGAACGTGGGTGCGCGTCGCCGAGGCCTTGGCCGGGCCCAACTGGGGCACGCAATTCACCCCGCGCATCGGCACCGAGGTGCTGGTCGACTTTATCGACAACGACATCGACCGTCCCGTCATCGTGGCCCAGCTCTACAACGGCTCGGACCTGCCGCCGTTCTCCGCCGGCGTCGAATCGAACGCCAACCATGGCGGTGTCCTGTCCGGCATCCACAGCCGGAACTTCGATGGCAGCGGCTTCAACCAGTGGCAACTGGACGATACCCGTGGCCAGGTCCGTACGCGCCTGGCGACCAGCACCGCGGCGACCCAGCTCAATCTCGGGTACCTGATCCACCAGTCTCCCGGGACTTCGCACCGGGGCGCCTGCCGCGGCAGCGGCTTCGAATTGCGGACCGATGCCTGGGCCGTGATCCGCGGCGGCGAAGGGGTGCTGTTGTCGACCTCCGCCCGGCCGAGGCTGGGAAGCGGCGTGACCTCGACGCAGATGGACGCTGCCGAAGCGGTGTCGGCCCTGAAAGCTGCGAAAGCCTTGAGCGACACGCTGGGCGATGCCGCCGCCCAGCAACAGGCGCTCTTCAGCGGGGAGTCTGCCAGGGCACAAGCCGGCTTCATCGACCAGGTCGACGCGCGCTCGCACGGCAAATACGACGGCGCGGTCAACGGCCAGCCTGCCCTCAAGACGAAGAACGGGTCCCGCGAGCTGGACAGCGAGCAGCCGGTCGAAAGGTTCGGCTCGGCAGTCGTGTTGATGGACGCCGCCGCCGGCATCAACTGGGCTACACCGGCCTCGACCGTGATCCACGCCGGCCGGCACCTGCACTGGAGTACGCAATCGGACCTGCACCTGGCGGCAGCGCACACGGCGTCGACCGTGGCCGGGAACGCTGCGGGCCTGTTTAGCCATGCCGGAGGAATCCAGGCGATCGCCGCCAACGGCCCGATCTCGCTGCATGCCCATACCGATCAGCTCGACATACTCGCGGACAAGGAGATCACCGTGATCTCCGTGAACGACTGTATCGAGATCAAGGCCAAGGAAACGATCGTGCTCCAGGCCGGCCAGTCCGCCATCACCCTCGAAGGTGGCGATATCACCTTCGCCTGCCCCGGCAAATTCACGGTCAAGGGCGGCAAGCACCTGTTCGACAAAGGCGCAAAAACACAGGCGGAACTGCCGCATTTACCGAACGGCGTGAGCGAGTTCTCGAATTTCATCGCACTCAACTACCGCGACGCCGGTGGCGAACCGATGGCCGGGGTGGGCTACAAGATCAGGTTTGCCGACGGGGTCGTCATCAACGGCAAACTCGACCAGAACGGCAGTGCGCGGCACGAAAACGTTCCCGAAAAGCCGGTCAGCGCGGAATACGAGGAACGCACGCCCATGCCGGACGAACCATGGGATCCATTGGCTGCCATGGTCGCCAGGGCGAAGGGCATGTTGAGCAGCTAGACCGCAACGGGGGCGCAGGATATGACCGACGAGTTCGAGAACGCTTTGGCCTGGTTTCGCTCCGCACCCGCGGCGTGGATCGACAGCGGCAAGAAGAATCTGGCGGCAGGCGCCGAATGGATCTGGGAAGTCCTGCAGGGCGATTTCAACGACAACGCCAGCACCGCCCAGGTCGTGACCGGCACGGTCATTTCGATGATTCCCTTCGTCGACCAGATCTGCGACGTGCGCGACGTCGTGGCGAACTGCAAGAAGATCGACGAAGAACCCGATACGCCCTGGCATTGGATCTCGCTTTCCCTGACCCTGATCGGCCTGCTGCCGCTGGTCGGGTCGCTGCTCAAAGGCTGCCTGAAAGTGGCATTCGCATCGATGCGCAAGGCCGGCGCCGTCAGCGGCGTGACGCCTCGGCTTTCGCTCGCCGTCGACGACGCCGTGATCCAGCTGAACCGCTTCCTGGCGCGGCCGGAGGTCGTCGCGGCCTTGAAAGCGCTGAAATGGGACAACCCGTACAAGACGCTGGCGAAGGAGCTTCGTTCGCTTGCAGGAAAGCTCAGCGCCAGCAAGCTTGCTACAGCCTTTGCCGACGCGGCGAAGGCGGCGCAAAGCCTGCTGGGCCTGGTCGAGAAATGGGGCGCTACGGGGCTGGCGAAGAAAGCGGGCGCGCTGCTGGAAACGGTGAACAAGGTTCGAAGCGGCGCCGAACGCAAGCTGGGCCAGGCGATCAGGCCGGTACAGGACTACCTCACGCAATTGGCGCGGCGGCTGGAAATCGATGCGGACATGGCGCACAGGGCGCATTTGAATACTGTGAATCCGCACGCGTTTCGCAAGGTTTCCGAGGCTGAAGAGGTTGCGGCGTTTGAGAAAGCAAAACCTGGCTGGGTTGACAACACAGGCAAGCTTGCAAATCGACCGCTCAAAGACGCTCCTGTCCTAAAGCCGGGCTGGACCAGTACGGTGAAGAGCCCAGCACGAGGAAGACATCCTCTGGATAACGCTCACGAAACGTTTCACACAATGGAAGCCATCATCATCCCATCCGGGACGAAGCTTTATCGCATAGTCGATCCAACGTCGGCCGACAACAGCATCTGCTGGATGAGTGAGGCGGAATTCAAGAAGCTGAAATCAAAGGACCAGTGGCGCCGGCGGTTCGCTGTCTGGGCGAACTGGAACAGCAATGGAGAATTCGTGTCCTATACCGTTCCTGCGGGGAAGCCGCTGCACGTGTGGGAAGGCGTAACGGCATCCCAGAGATTGAAAGATACAGATTACGTTCTCGAAGGTGGAGCGCGCCAGATCGTCATCGATCCGGCACATCTCGACAGTTCCCATATGAGCCCCCGCCAGAAAACAGGCTGGAGCTACGATGAACTGGGCGTCACCAATACGATGGTCGGCGTGCCCGTCCAGCGAAACCACTGGTTCACGAAAAAATAGGAGGATGACTTGGACCTGCGTCTCACCCCTCAAGAGATCTACCTATTGGAACGATACACATCCGCCGAGTATTTCGCCGACCTGCGTGACGCTTGGGGCAATATGGTCACGCATGTCGAGGCCTGTCTTAATGCATTTAATCGGAATCTCCCAGGAAATTATCGTTCCCGGCCCTTGCCGGAACAGCCCGATATCGTCTGGGGAAACAGGGTCTTGCCCAATTTCCACAGCACGCTGCAAAGCCTGAATACAGGCTACATCCTGCTTACTCATGGAGACGTCAAGGGCCTGTCTTCCGCCTGGGGGCCACGCAGTGACTTCAAGGGCCAGATGGACTACTGGTCCGGCTGGATGGACGAGAGAGATGAAGATCTGTACAGCACGCTTCTCAACCACGCGCTGACCCTAGCCATTAACATTGCGACTACGGAAAGCGCGGACTGGGACCCGGGCTCATTGATTGACTATTCTGCGCAGCGGGGGCCGCTCGATCCGCCGGCGCAATGGCCAAGTTATCGCATCAACCGGGCCATCTCCGTGGCTTCTGGCGAAAGGCTGCAGCAAAGCGGGATCTACATGCCGGACGTCGACAATAGCTGCGCCCAGTTTCTCAGCACGCGCTACAACGAGGCGCCCCCCGCGTGGGTGCTAATAGGTATGAAGGATGTCAAGCATCCGCTGACTGGTGAGAAAACCGGCCAGCAGAAGATTGTGGAGAAACGCGACTGCGTCTGGTACCTGGTCGAGCGCTCTACAGACGCGCCACAAGATGCGCCCGCACCCTCGCCGGCCGAACCACAACGCCGCCGTCTCGCTGCCGGCGAAACTTGTCCCGAGCGCGGATTCTATTTCACGCCCGCATCGCCGGGATCGCGCAGGCGGTTCAAAGTTGGCGACGTCATGCCTGCCTTCGAATCGGCATATGGAGCGACGATCTGGCAATGGGATAGCGATCAGTCCTGATCCTGACGAACCATGGCGCCGCTGCCATGAGCAAGTCTGCGTCTGCATTTGGCGTAATGGCTATTAGAGAACCCGACGATTATGACCCCTCAAATACACTCTCAAGAGATTTACCTCTTGGAACGCTACACTTCCGTCGAATACTTCGCCGACCTGCGCGACATATGGGCTCGGATGGTCTCGCATGTCGAGGCCTGTCTGAATGCCTTCAGCCGGAATTCCCAGGGAATTACCGATCCCGCCCCTTGCCGGAACAGCCCGATATCGTCTGGGGAAATCGGGTTTTACCCAATTTCCGCAATACGCTGCAAGGTCTTAATACAGGTTACATCCTGCTTACCCATGGGGACGTCAAGGGCCTCTCCTTCGCTTGGGGACCTTGCAATGACTTCAAAGGCCAAATGGACTACTGGTCCGGCTGGATGGACGAAGCAGACGAAAACTTGTACAGCACGCTCCTCAACCACGCGCTAACCCTCGCCTCGAACATCACCACTACCGAAGGCGCCTACTGGGACCCCCGCTCATTGATCGACTATAACGCGGAACGGGGGCCGCTCGAGCCTCCGGCGCGATGGCCAAGGTATCGCATCAACCGGGCCATTTCCGTCGCTTCCGGCGAAACACTGAGGCAAAGCGGGATATACGTACCGGATGCCGACAATAGTGGCGCCCAGTTTCTCAGCACTTGTTACAAGGAGGCGCCTCCCGCATGGGTGCTGGTCGGCGTGGAGGATGTCAACCATCCATTGACCGGCGAGAAAATCGGCCAACAGAAGATTGTGGAGAAACGCGACTGCGTCTGGTATCTCGTCGAGCGCTCTACAGACTTGCTACAAGGTCCACTCACGCCAACGCCGGCAATGGGATAGCGATCAGTCCTGATCCTGGCGCAATCCGGGGCACGGCTGCAGCCTTCTCGCTGGGACGGTGCACCCCGTAGCCCTATAATCAACAAATGATCACTATTCGACATTCCCGCGCCAACGAGGGCGAGCGTGCAATTGACATCTGGCGGCGTGCGGTCGATGCTACCCATGACTTTCTGTCGCGGGAAGATCGCCAGGCCATCGATGCCATGGTGTGCGACTTTCTGCCGAAGGCGCCGCTCTGGTTCGCAGTGGATGCCGATGATGAACCCTTGGCGTTCATGTTCATCGACGGCGGCCATATGGAGGCCTTGTTCGTCGACCCGGCCCATTGCGGGTCGGGCGTTGGCGCCGCACTCGTTCGTCATGGACTGTCGCTTCACCCAGCGATGACCACCGACGTCAACGAGCAAAATGCCCAGGCATTGGGCTTCTACGAAAAGATGGGCTTCCAGCGTACGGGCCGTTCTCCGCTCGACGGGCAAGGACGGCCTTATCCGATCATTCACCTGGAATACACCGGCCCCTGAAGGGTCGGTCGATTTCGCAGCGGACAAGGGACGGTCGAAAAAAACCGGGCGCAATGGCCCGGCCTCGCGCCGTCCAGCGAATGCTCCGGACAGCGCTTTACTACTGGCGGCACAGCGCCGCCAGCTTCCTGCTTACTCCTTCAACGCCGCAGCCATCGCCGCGATCTTGCCTGCGTCGGCACCCACGGCCTTCACCAGGCGCTTGCCGTAGTCCGCATCGGCTTTCCAGAAGTGCGACAGCATGGTGTTCAGGCTATCGGCATTCTTGACCATCTTCAGGTCGCCGGACAGGTTGGCGATCAGGTCGTCGCGGTCCTGGGTGCTCAGCGAGCGGTAGAACTCGCCGGCCTGGCGGAAGTTCAGCGTCTTCGCAATGCGCTGCTGCTGGGTCGTGCCTACCAACGGCAGGTTGCTGCTGCGGGCGTTCGCGTCTTCCTTCAGCGGCGCCAGGCGGCTCGGCTCGTAGTTGACGTTGCCCTTGCGGTTGCCCATGTTGCCGGCGCCGTCGATGTGGTTGTTGTTCACGGCGACCAGCGGCTTGTTGATCGGCAGCGACTGGAAGTTCGCGCCCAGGCGGTGGTGCTGGGTGTCGATGTACGAGAACAGGCGGCCCTGCAGCATGCGGTCTTCCGAGGCTTCGATGCCCGGCACCAGGTTGCCCGGGGCCATGGCGACCTGCTCGGTTGCTTCGAAGAAGTTCTCCGGAACCTTGTTCAGCACCATGGTGCCGACCTTACGCTCCGGCACGCCCGGCCAGATCTTGGTGGCGTCCAGCGGGTCGAAGTCGAACTTGTTCAGTTCTTCCGGCTTCAATACCTGCACCGTCAGGTCCCACTCAGGGAACTTGCCGGCGTTGATGGCGCCATACAGGTCGACGGTGGCGTGGCTGGTGCTCTTGCCCTGCACGACAGGAATCTCCTGCGGACGCAGGTTGCGTTCGCCCTGCTTCGACTTCCAGGCGAACTTGGCGTAGACGTACTCGCCGCGCGCGTTCACCAGCTTCAGCGCGTGCACGCTGCTGCCGTTCATTTCGCGGTAGCTGGCCGGGGTGCCGTAGTTCGAGTAGACGCGGGTCAGCATGTGGGTCGCTTCCGGCACGTGCGAGAAGAAGTCGAAGACGCGCTCCGGCTCCTGCACGTTCGAGATCGGCGAGGGCTTCAGCGCGTGAATCATGTCCGGGAACTTGATCGCGTCGCGGATGAAGAAGATCGGCAGGTTGTTGCCGACCAGGTCCCAGTTNNGAACTTGGTGGCGAAGCCGCGCGGGTCGCGCGTGGTTTCGGCGCCGGAGCGGCTCGGGATAACGGTCGAGAAGCGCACGAAGACCGGGGTCTTGGTGTTCTTCGCAAACAGCCTGGCCTTGCTGATGTCCGACAGGTCGTCGGTCGCGGTGAAGACACCGTGGGCGCCAGTGCCGGTCGCGTGCACCACGCGCTCGGGGATGCGCTCGCGGTCGAAGCGCTGCAGCTTCTGCACCAGGTGCACGTCCTGCAGCAAGGTCGGGCCGCCGGGACCCGCGGTCTGGCTGTTCTGGTTGTCGCCGACCGGGGCGCCGTTGTCCTTGGTGAGGGTCTGGGCGTGAGCGCCCTGGCTCAGGGCGATAACGCCCGAAGCCAGCGTCAGTGCGCAAACAGCGAAACGCCCTGCGGAGGAAGAGAATGCCATAGATGTTACCTATCAGTTTTGCATAAGGAATAGTTATCCTAGCAGCAAGTGTGGCATTGAGGAAATCAATTATTCCTATGCCACCGATAGGCAACACCCTTTCATGCCTTGAATCCCAACTGTTTCATCGCGGCGGTCAGCGTCTTCGCCGCCTTGGCGTAGCCCGCCCAGGGCACGTTGCCGCGGTCCAGCCGCGTATGCACATTGGTCACGTTCCACTGGTCGCCCGATGTCAGGGACGTCAATTCGTCCCATGCGACCGGCACCGAGATGCCCAGGCCAGGACGCACCCGGGCCGCCCAGGCGCAGACCGTGGTGGCGCCCTGCCCGTTCCTCAGGTAATCGATGAAGATCTTGCCGACCCGGTTCTTGGCGCCGCTCTTGAAAGCGAAGCGTTCCGGCAGCGTCGACGCCAGGTGTTTGACGATGGCCTGCGAGAAGGCCTTGACCGTGTCCCAGTCCTTGCCGCCCTTGATCGGCACCACCACGTGCAGGCCCTTGCCGCCGCTGGTCTTGAGGAAGTTCGGCAGGCCGAGTTCGTCCAGGAAAGCATGCATCAGCTGGGCCGCTTCCTGCATCGTATGCCACTCGACGCCCTCGCCCGGATCGAGGTCGAACACCATGCGGTCCGGCTTGTCGTAGGCCTTGGCCGTCGCGTTCTGGGTGTGGATCTCGACCACGTTCCATTGCGCGGCCGAGAGGATGCCTTCGACGCCGGCAATGGTGAGCATCGGCGGATGGCCGGGATCGAGCGCCTCGTCCATGTGCTTTACGCCCGGCATCTTGCTCACGTCCGCATGCTTCTGGAAGAACAGCTCGCCGCCGACGCCGGCCGGCGCACGCACCAGCGATACCGGCCGCCCCTTCAGGTGTTCCATCATCAGTTCGCCGACCAGGGCGTAGTAGCGGATCAGGTCCAGCTTGGTGGTGCCGGTCTTCGCGTCGATGACGCGCTCGCCGTGGGTGACCTTCATCGTGGCCGGCAGCTTGCCCGGTGGCGCGACCGGATCGGCCGCAGGATCGGCCACATCGTCCGCCCCGGCGGGAGCGACTTCCTCGATCGGCCTGGCGACCTCGCGCGTGATGCCCTTGGCCGGCTTGTCGCTGCGCAGGCCCTGGAACACCGGGTGGCGAATCGAACCGGTATTCGTCCACTCCGAGAAGCTGACCTCGGCGATCAGCTTCGGCTTGACCCAATGGTGCTGGCGTCCCGGGACCGAGCGCGGCGGGAACGGACTCTCGTCTGTATCGAGCGCCTTCAGCTTCTTCGTGATCTCGCGCAGGCTCTCGGCATTGAAGCCGCTGCCGACGTTGCCGCAATAGCGCAGCACGCCGTCCTTGTCGTAGGTGCCGAGCAGGAGCGAACCGACGCCCTGGCGCGAGCCATTCGGGTCGGTATAGCCGCCGATCACGAATTCCTGGCGCAGGCCGCACTTGAGCTTGATCCACTCGGGCGAGCGGCGCGAGACGTAGTGCGAATCGCGCCGCTTGCCGATCACGCCTTCCAGCCCGATCTTGCAGGCGGCGACGACCAGGCCTTCCGGATCGTTGCCGAACTCGCCCGAAAAACGCACCTTGTCGGACGCCTCCGCCTGGGCCAGCGCGCCTTCGAGCAGGGCGCGGCGCTCGACCAGGGCCACCTCGCGCAGGTCGTAGCCGCCGAGGTAAGGCACGTCGAACAGGAAGTACAGGATGTCCGTCGCATGGCTGCCGTCGAAGGCGAGCTGCAGCATGCCGAAGTTGGGCCGGCCGTTGGCGTCGTGGACGACGATCTCGCCGTCGTACCAGCCGTCGGGCAGCTTCATGCGCTCGAGCTCTTCTTTCAGCGGGCCAAGCTTGTCGGTCCAGTCGTTGTTGTTGCGGGTGATGAGGCGCGCCTCGCCGTTTTCGATGCGGGCCAGCATGCGGTAGCCGTCGAACTTGACCTCGAACATCCATTCTTCCGGGTCGGGCGGCGGGCCGTCGACCAGCGTGGCCAGTTCGGGCGCGAATTCCTTCGGCAGCTTCGCTTCGACAGCGCCCTCGGGCAGGCCGGGCGTCGTATCGGCATCCTTCGCGGCCAGCTTCGCCACCGCCTTTGCCGCCGCCGCGTCCGCTTTTGCCTTGGTGGTGCGCCCGGACTTGGTCGCCCTGGCTTTTGCCGGCGCCTTGGCCGAGGTATGCGGCATCGGCAGGTTCTTGACGCTGTCGGGCATCTCGTCGACCACCGAGAACTCGGCTGCCGGACGGGCGTAGTCGTCTTTTTCCTTGATCAGGAGCCAGGATTCCTGGCGCTCGTCGCCACGCCCCTTCATGCGCACCAGCACCCAGTTGCCGTGCATCTTGTGTCCATGGATGCGGAACTTCAGGTTGCCGCTGCGGTAGCCCTTGTGCGGGTCGTCCAGCGGCTCCCAGGTGCCCTTGTCCCAGATGATGACCTTGCCCGCGCCATACTGTTTCTCGGGGATGGTGCCCTCGAAGTCGGAATACGAGATCGGGTGGTCCTCGACGTGCACGGCCATGCGCTTGTCGTGGGTATCGTAGCTGGGGCCCTTGGGCACGGCCCAGCTCTTCATCACGCCGTCGAGCTCGAGCCGGAAATCGTAGTGCAGGCGGCTGGCCCAGTGCTTCTGGATCACGAAACTCAAGGCGTCCTTGCCGGGGTCGCCGCCTTCGGCAGGCTCGGAGGTGATCGAGAAATCGCGCTTGGCTTTGTATTCCTTCAGGGCGTCTGGCATGGCGGGCTCCTGCGAACTTCGATGTACCCAGTCTAGAGCGCCCTGCCCGGCCCGACTGTACGGCAGCTAACGATCGACGCCCGATGCGCCGGCGCCGTCGATTGTAACGGGATGTAATAAGCGTCAACGTTGGCAAAACGGCCCGCGTTATCGGCTCAGTAGCACCGGAATTCCCCAGAACGGGACGTCCCCATTTTTCCAACTAATGAAGGAAAGACACCATGAGCAAAATCGTCGCTACCCTGATTGCAGGCCTGTTCGCCACCTCGGCATTTGCCCAGACCAGCGCAACCCACAGCGCCACGCCGGCTGCCAAGGCCGAGGCCAAGGAAGCCAAGGATGTCGCGAAGGCCGATGCCAAGGTAGAGAAGGCCCAGGCCGAGGCGAAAGCCGACGTCGCCGAGGCGAAAGCCGACGTCGCCGAGGCCAAGGCCGATGCCGCCAAGAAGAAGGCCAAGGCCGAGAAGAAAGCCACCAAGGAAAAGGCGGAAGCCAAGGCCGATGCCGCCGAACAGAAGGCCGAAGCCAAGCACGACGCGGCGGATCACAACACCACCACCGCCGCCTCCACCAAGTAAAGCCGCTCGAGCTCCCCTCCATATACCCAAAAAAGACAGGGCCTGCCCTGTCTTTTTTTCGCCATCCATTTTTCTACCCGCTTTATCACGGCGTCGATGGCGTTTTTGCGCTCATGCGCCACGCATGCTCTACAATTGTTCGACTTCACATGACGAAAGAAGCGCCATGCACAAGATCGTCTTCCTCGACCGCGACAGCCTGATCGCGACGCTGCGCCCGCCCGCCTTTGCGCACGACTGGCAGGACTATCCCGCCACCGCCCCCGACCAGGTGCTCGAACGCCTGCGCGGCGCCAGCATCGCCGTGACCAACAAGGTGGTGCTGCGGGCCGACGTCATCGACCGGCTGCCCGACCTGAAGATGGTCGCGGTGGCCGCCACCGGCACCGACAACGTCGACCTGGCGGCCTGCCGCGCGCGCGGCATCGCGGTGGCGAACATCCGCAATTACTCCCTGGTGTCGGTGCCCGAGCACTGCTTCACCCTGATGCTGGCCCTGCGCCGCAACCTGCGCGCCTACGTCGCCGACGTCGAGGCCGGGCGCTGGGAGCATTCGAACCGCTTCTGCCTGCTCGATCATCCGATCGGCGACCTGGCCGGCACCCGCCTGGGCATCGTCGGCTTCGGCGCGCTGGGCCGGCGCGTGGCGCAGATCGGGCAAGCCTTCGGGATGCAGGTCTGCACCACCTCGCGCTCGCCCGTGAACGAGCCCGGCATCACCGAGCTGGCGCTCGACGAACTGCTGGCGACCTCGGACGTGATCAGCCTGCACCTGCCGCTCTCGCAGCAGACGCGCCACATGATCGGCGCGCGCGAACTGGGCTTGATGAAGCCGACCGGCCTGCTGATCAACACCGCGCGCGGCGGGCTGGTGGACGAAGCGGCGCTGGCCGAGGCGCTGATGCGGCGCACCATCGGCGGCGCCGGCTTCGACGTCCTGAGCCAGGAGCCGCCGGGGCCGGACAATCCCCTGCTCGGGCTGCGCCTGCCGAACTTCATCCTCACGCCGCACGTGGCCTGGGCCAGCGCGGGGGCGATGCAGACGCTGGCGGACATGCTGGTCGAGAATATCGAGGCTTGGGAAAGCGGTCGGCCGACGAACGTAGTGTTGTAGTTCCCCGCTGATCAGGCCGTACAGCGGTGGGTTCGAGAACCCACCNNGGGTGAGTTCTCGAACCCACCGCCCAATACCTCAATACGTCCCAGGCAACAGGATGTTCCGGTCCACGTGGCGCACGTCGCGCAGGCCGCAGAAGGCCATGGTCAGATCGAGCTCGTTGCGGATGATCTCGGGGCAGCGCGCGCCCCCCGCCTCGCCCATCGCGCCCAGGCCGTAGAGGAAGGGCCGGCCGATGTAGACGCCTCTCGCGCCCAGCGCCAGCGCGCGGATCACGTCCTGGCCCGAGCGGATGCCGCCATCCATGTGCACCTCGATCCGGCTGCCGACGGCGTCGACGATCCCGGGCAAGGCGCGGATGCTCGAGGGCGCGCCGTCCAGCTGGCGGCCGCCGTGGTTCGAGACGATCAGCGCGTCGGCGCCGCTTTCGACGCACAGGCGCGCGTCCTCGGCATCCATGATGCCCTTGATGATCAGCTTGCCGCCCCAGCGCTCCTTGATCCATTCCACATCCTTCCACGACAGCGCCGGGTCGAACTGCTGCGAGGTCCAGGACGACAGCGAACTCATGTCCGAGACGCTCTTCGCATGGCCGACGATGTTGCCGAAGTGGCGGCGCGGCGTGCGCAGCATGTTCATGCACCAGCGCGGCTTGGTGGCCAGGTTCATCAGGTTCGGGATGGTCAGCTTCGGCGGCGCCGTCATGCCGTTGCGGACGTCCTTGTGGCGCTGGCCCAGCACCTGCAGGTCCAGCGTGAGCACCAGCGCCGAGCAGTTGGCGGCCTTGGCGCGGTCGATCAGGCGGTTGATGAAGTCGCGGTCCTTCATCACGTAGAGCTGGAACCAGAACGGCTTGGTGGTGCGCGCGGCCACGTCCTCGATCGAGCAGATGCTCATCGTCGAGAGCGTGAACGGCACCCCGATCTTCTCGGCCGCACGCGCCGCCAGGATCTCGCCGTCGGCATGCTGCATGCCGGTCAGCCCGGTCGGCGCCAGCGCCACCGGCATCGCCACTTCCTGCCCCACCATCGTGCTCTTCAGGCTGCGGTCGACCAGGTTCACCGCCACCCGCTGCCGGAACTTGATGGCGGCGAAGTCGCTCTCGTTGGCGCGGTAGGTCGACTCGGTCCACGAACCGGCGTCGGCATAGTCGTAGAACATGCGCGGCACGCGCCGCCTGGCCAGTACGCGCAGGTCCTCGATGGTCGTGATGATGCTCATGCGTGCAGTTTCCTCTCGTCGTTGGATAGTCCGTTGGTCCTCGCCTCGGCCGCCACCAGGGGCAGGTCGAGGATGAAGACGGTGCCCGCACCGGGCGCGCTGTCGATCCGGATTGCGCCGCCCAGCAGCGAAGTGGCGATGGTGTGCGCGATGCTCAGGCCCAGGCCGGTGCCGCCCTGCCCCATGCGCGTGGTGAAGAAGGGGTCGAACACGCGCGCCAGGTGTTCCGGCGCGATGCCGCCGCCGTCGTCGGCGAAGCGCAGCTGGACCCAGCCGGCGCCGACCTGGT
>DOUW01000509.1 GCA_003520365.1 Massilia sp. | reverse complement strand
GCCCGGCATGGACGGCCTGGAAGTGCTGGCGGCGCTGCGCGCCTCCTGCAAGGCCGCCCAGCCGATGGCGATCGGCCTGTCGGGCTATGGCCAGGCAGAAGACCGCGCGCGCGCCCTGGCCGCCGGCTTCGACCATTACCTGGTGAAACCGGTCAGCCCGGACGCGCTGCTGGCGCTGGTGGCGGCGCCGCGCTAGTGCCGGCTGGCTCGCCACGCCCCGGCTGGGGCTGACGACTGTTGCTGTTGGTCAAAGCAGCAGTCCCATCCCTGACTAGATTGGAGTTTTGCTCGAACAACGCCAATCGAAAGGGGAGTCATGATTACCAGATATAAGATCACGCTCGGGGCAAAGACGACGACCGGCGGCGAAGTCATTTCCGCCAACTCGCGCTACACCATCCTCGGTGTGCCCGTCGCCTACGCCGACGACTCCGTGTCCTGCCCCGCGTGCAACACGATCGGCGTCATCAAACCCGACGGGCCCCGGCTCAGCGACACCTTCGATGGAAAAGAAGTCGCGTTGAGCGACGACCTGTGTATCTGCACATGCAATCCGCCGCCCCGCCTGGTCGCCAACCAGACCTTTTCCTACCAGCAGCTCGACGCCGACTGGCATGCCGACAAGGCCGCTGCCGCCGCCGTAGCTGTGGCGACGTACAACACGGCCGATAGCAATCCCGATAAGCGGGACGGCATTCCGCTCCTGCTGCTGAACCCGGATACCGAGGAGCCCTACCGGCATCGCCGATACCGGCTGGAGCTCAGGGACAAGGTTATCGAGGGAACGACCGACCAGAACGGCGCGACGAGGCTGCTCACGGCCGACGAGCGGGCGTCGTTCGTCAGGTGGCATGTCGACGACGCGAATGCCTCTTCCTGATCTCATTCGCACGGTCCGCTGTCCATGAGGAACGCCCATGCCGACCACCTACGTCCCTGGTAAGCCCAACCCCGATTTCCCAAAACACAAATACCACGGCATCGCTGTTGGCCAGAACCTCAAACCGGTCAAGGACTGTCGGGTGCATCACTATGTCGGGCCGGCTGCGACAGTGGAAATGGGGATCGCCAGTTACCAGCTGAGCGCCGAGCACTTGTGGCTGACTTTCCAGAAGGAGGCCGAGGACATCGTCAAGCTCGACGGTGCCTTCATCGCGGACGGCACTGAGCGCAACCGGCGCATTAACGCGGCCTACGCAAAACTATGGCTGGCCGACAACCGTTTCCAGTGGGCGGGCCTGGCGGCGTTCGCGTCGAAACAGGTCGGCTGCGGTTTGCTCCATGCGCGACAGCTGGCGGAGAAGAGCCGAGACGAGCTGCGCGCGGTCGTGCACTGGGCAGCCGGCAGCACGGACGCTGCCGGCATGAGCGCAATGCCGGCAACGATCAGGAACAGTGCGGACGACATGGCCGAGCGCCTGGGTTCGGGAAACTGCATCTCTTTCTCGACATCTATCCGCTGCACCGTTTCTACATCGAGCGCGGGCCGAAGGAGTTCGATCGCTACCTCGCCAACAGGCAGGCCATCGCCAGGAAGGTCAGGTGGGATGTCGGGAGCCAGCTGAAGTTCGGGTTTCCCTTCGGCCAAATCCGCACTGGCTTTGCACAGATAGAACAAGGAAATCTAGCGCGCAGCGTTGAGTTTCTGGCTCGCCATGAACAGGTCAATGTTCTGCAAGTGATCATGTACAACGATCCGCGCATGCAGGACGCACTTGCCAACAACCAGTTAGCTTGGGCAATAGGGTTTCCGTCCGGGGTGTACATGGAGGTGCAGCTTACGCTGGCGGCGCAGTGCAAGGCGAAAGAGGGCTGGACCTCATACTTTCCGCGCTTTAAAGATGCGAAACTCTGGCTGGCGGACGAGCGGATGAAGTTTGTCCTCAAGGCAGCGAAACGTTTCGATGAGTTGTTGAGAAGCAGGGAGCTGCCCTATGTTGAGGAGTCTCTGCGCAAGATTGCCGCAGGAGGGGGCATAGGATGAAGCGGTGGAATCTCGTGCCAATACTGGTAGCTGCTGCGGTTGTGCTCGGGCTCGGCGTTTGGCGGTGGTCGCCCACACCGGCGGTGCCAACCTTGCTGATATTCCGGATTGGCCAAAGTTTCGACGAGGTCGTCAAAGCGTCCACCTACCCCGTGCTGCAACGGTCGGCGGTTCCCGAAGCCGAAACAGGCATGGCAGGCGTTACTGCCGTCACGGAACCGTCGGTCATCCTATGTTTCAACGACCCACAGCATGGGTTCATACTGCCGCCGACAAAGTTTGCGCTGGTCGGCTACACGCAGAATGTCGTTACTGATGCTTCCACTTCACCCATGCTGGACAAACTGCCCTTCGACCAGGCGGTCTCCATCCTCGAGAACCTGCAAAACCAGTTCAAGGCAGGCGGCTGGGAACCCTGGACTGTGGACGGCAGCAAGTGGTTCGACCTGACGCCGGAAGGCAAGAAGCGGCTTTACCAGCGCATGTTCGAGCCGGGCTACAGCCAGTCAGCGGAATTGCGCGTCCCAAAGAAATACGGCATGGTTTTCCGGCTCAAGTGCACGGACGGCTGCTGGCCCGGTGAGAAGCCGCCCAACCTGTTCCTGATCGACGTGGGGCTGAGCCCCGACATCGTTGGGCGAGAGCCGGGCGACCTCCAGGTCTGGAACAAGGCTTTCCCCGGCAACGCGGCGCCGACAGGACAGGCGCGGTTCAGCTGCCCGAATGGCCGCGCCCGCTAGCGTGCGGCAGCGCCAGCCATTCCTCGCGACTCATCTCGTACACCGCGTGCGGGCTGTCGTACCAGCTTTCCTCGCCGCGGTAGCGCATGCCCAGGCGTTGCATCACCCTGGCCGAATCCAGGTTGGCCGGCTTGCAGACCGCGCACAGCAGCGGCGCCTCCAGCGTCTCGAAGGCCCAGCCGGCCATGGCGCGCGCCGCCTCCGACGCCAAACCTTGGCCCCACTTGTCCGGCACCAGGCGCCAGCCGATCTCGTGCGGGTTGGCTGGATCGCGGCCCAGGTACTGGATGCAGCCGGCGCCGATCACGCGCCCGGTGCCGCGCTCGACGAAGGCCCACCAGGAGAAACCGTACAGCGCCCAGCGTTCCTTGACGATCTCGATGGCGGCGCGGGTCTGTTCCAGCGTTTCCGGCTGGCCCGAGATGAAACGCATTACTTCGGGCAGGCGGTTCATCGCGTATAGGCCGTCGAGGTGACGCTCGTCGAAGGGTTCCAGGCGCAGGCGGTCGGTCGTCAGTATCGTCATCGTTCGTCTCGTTCGCAAAAGAAAAGGGCCGGCGAACCGGCCCTTCGATCAGCGCGCGCTTACTGGTGCGCGTGGTGGGCGGCGGTCAGGCGCCGCATCAGCGGCAGCACGGCCAGCGCGATCAGGGTACAGATCACGGCCGCGATGCCCAGCTTGTTGAACAGGCCGGTGTAGATCGGCAGGGTCTGTAGCGGGTCGGTCATGCCTTGCGGGACGCTGGCCAGGTTGGCGACCACGCCGCCCAGGTACTGCGAGATACCGGTGGCGACGAAATAGGCGCCCATCATGAAGCCGCCCATGCGCGCCGGCACGTAGCGTGCGACCATCGCCAGGCCCAGGCCCGAGACCAGTAGCTCGCCCAGCGAATACAAGCCGTAGCCGGCGATCATGATCCACGACGAGGTCAGGCCGTGCACGGCGAAGGAACCGGCGAAGCCGTAGGTGAAGAAGCCGAGCGCGACCACCGAGAAGCCCAGCGCGAACTTGGCGGCGATCGACAGGTCCGAGCCGGTACGGCCGGCGCGTGCGTACATGAAGGCAAGGATCGGGCTCAGGACCATGATCCAGATCGCGTTCAGGGCCTGGAACTGGGCCGGCGACCAGGTCCACAGGTGGGCGCCCAGCACGGTGAATTCGAGGTCGACGTTACGCAGCGCGAACAGCGACAGCGAGGTCGACATCTGCTGGTAGAAGATGAAGAAGAACACGGTCTGCAGGGTCAGGATCAGGGCGGCGACCAGGCCGGCGCGCTCGCTCGGTACGCTCTTCCTGATCAGGTGGGCGAAAATGCCCAGCACCACGACGCCGGCCAGGTAGACGAAGATCCGCGCCAGGCTCTGGTACTGCAGGATCACGGCCGAGACGCCGACGGCGACCACGCCGCCCGCCAGCACCATGCCGAGCTTGCCCATGTCGAGCGGCAGTTCGTCCGGCTGCGAGCCGACGTGGCGGATGGTGGCGCGCATCATCATCACGGTCAGCAAACCGACCACCAGGCCGACGCTGCAGACGGCGAAGGCGACGTGCCAGCCGAGTTCGTTGCCGTAGGTGGCGTTGACGTAGTCCTTGATTGCCGGGGTGGCCAGCATCGAGATGGTCGAGCCGACGTTGACGGCCATGTAGTAGATGGTGAAGGCGCTGTCGATCTTCGAATCGTCGCCTTCATAGATCTTGCGCACCAGGTTGGCGGTGTTCGGCTTGAACAGGCCGTTGCCGACCACGATCACGCCCAGCGCCGAGAACAGGAACCAGGTGTTTTCGGTCGGCACCGCCATCAGGGCGTAGCCGAGCGTCAGGATGATGCCGCCGAGGATCATGGAGCGGCGGGTGCCGAGCACCTTGTCGCCGATCCAGCCGCCGATGGCCGGCGCGACGTAGATCAGGGCCGCGGCGGCGCCCCAGACCAGGTTGGCGCGGCTGTCTTCGAAGCCGATGCGCTGCACCATGAAATACACGATGAGCGCCTGCATGCCGTAATAGCCGAAGCGCTCCCACAACTCGATCAGCGCCACCGTCATGAACGAGCGGGTCTGGCTGTACGGCAGGATTTCCGTTTTCAATTTCTCTCCTTGTTGAACGCGCGCCCGGCCCGTGTCCGGCGCAAGCGTTGCATGCTACGCCACGACAACGCAAGATGCAATCCTGAAAGACAGGGGAAAGAAGAAGAGAAGGGCACCGTGGAGGAGGAGGGGAGGCAGGGGGCTCGTAGCGTGGGCTCTCGAGCCCACGCGGCACGGCATTCGAGCTGTCGAAATGTGCCAAAAATGTCGGTACGCCACTGCAGCCGGCATGGATTCGAACGGTTCGGGTGCGCGGCCAGTGAGGCCGCGTGGGCACAAGTGCCCACCCTGCGAATCCGTGGTATCGCAGCCCCGCCGGTACGCGTCTCAGGCCGCGAGCGCTGCCCGCTCCGCCAGCAGCGCCACGCAGGCCTGCGGCGGCAGCGGGCGGCTGACATAGTAGCCCTGGATCTCGTCGCACTGGTAGGCTTCCAGCGCGCGCACGTGGCCGATCGTCTCGACGCCCTCGGCCACCACTTTCAGGTTCAGGCTGTGCGCCAGGCTGATGACGGCCTTGGTGATCGCGGCGTCGTCGCCGTCGGTCGGCAGGTCGCGCACGAACGTGCGGTCGATCTTCAGCGCGTCCAGCGGGAAGCGCTTCAGGTAGGCCAGGCTCGAGTAACCGGTGCCGAAATCGTCGACCGACAGGCGCATGCCCTGGGCCTTCAGCTGCGAAAGGATCGCCACCGCCGCTTCCGGGTCGGTCATCAGCATCGATTCGGTCAGCTCGAATTCCAGCAGGCGCGGGTCGATCCCGGCCGCGGCGACGATCGCGCCCACGGTCTCGGGCAGGCCGGGCTGGGCCAGCTGGCGCGCCGACAGGTTGATCGCCACCGGCGGCACGCGATCGAGCGTGAGGGCCCATTCGCCGAGCTGGCGGCAGACTTCTTCGATCACCCATTCGCCGACCGGCAGGATCATGCCGGTGTCTTCCAGGATCGAGATGAATTCGAGCGGCGAGACCAGGCCGCGTTCGGGATGGCGCCAGCGCAGCAGGGCCTCGAAGCCGCTCACCGCGCCGCTGTCCAGGCGCAGCTTGGGCTGGTAGTGCAGTTCGAACTCGCCGCGCTCGAGCGCCAGGTGCAGGTCGGTCTCGATCTGCAGGCGCTGGGCCGCGTTCGCGTGCATCTCGGCGAGGTAGAAGCGGTAGTTGTTGCGGCCGCTGTTCTTGGCGCCGTACATGGCCGTGTCGGCGCTTTTCAGCAGGGCCGAGGCAGTGGCGCCATCCTCCGGGTAGCCGGCGATGCCGACGCTGGCCGAGACGAACAGCTGCTGCCCCTGCAAGATGAAGGGACGCGCCAGCGCCTCGACGATGCGGGCCGCGGTCGCCTCGGCGTCCGCCAGCGCATCCAGGCGCGGCAGCACCACGGCGAACTCGTCGCCGCCCAG